>JBJOLO010000774.1:0-9364 GCA_046045565.1 Planctomycetota bacterium
GGGCCGAAGTCGCCTTGCAATCGATTGATGAAATCCGCTCCGAGCGGGCCGTAGAGTTTCTGGAAAAACTTGGAGCTCGATTCGGCGATTCGAACCTGTATTCCGGTTCGCAGATTCAAGGGAGCCTGCCCACGGTGGAGATCGGTCCGGAATGGAATGGCACCGTGCGGGATTTGAGACGGTTGCGGTGGCTGAACGAGGTTCGCCAAGTCGCTCTGGTCGGTGAACGGGTGACGGACGAATGGGTGCGACAGGCGACGGCGATGCGGCATCTGGCCAGCTTGGTCGTGAAACGGGCGAAAGTTACGAACGACTGTCTGGATGGCCTGAAAGGCTTGAATGAATTGCGATTCGTGAGCCTGCTCTACACGCCGATCGACGACGGTGCTGCAACCTACCTCGCGACCGTTCCCAATCTGTCTTCGATCCGACTCTACGGTACGAGTTTTACTCCGCAAGGAGTCGACAAGCTTCGCGAAACGTTTTCGAAAGAACTAACGAACATTGATTTCCGGCAGGGTGGATTTCTGGGGATACGGCCTAATCGGCAAGGCGAGGCGTGCGAGATCAGCAGCGTGCAGCCCGATACGGCGGCCGACCGAGCGGGCGTCCTGCCCGGCGACCTGGTGATCGGCTTCGGTGGCAACAAGGTTTCCGACTTCGAGTCGTTGACGCACTGGATCAGCCAGTACAAGGCAGGTGACGACGTCAAGATCGAGGTCGCGCGCGGTGCGACCATCCGCATGGGCACTGCCAGGGCGAACGCCGACGAAGAGTTTGGAATCGCTGCGAAAGAAACGATATTCGGCTGTGAGGTGACCGAAGTCAAAGCGGATTCGTTCGCCGCGAGATTGGGACTGAAAGCGGGCGACACCATTTTGGCGTTTCGAAGCCAGAGAGTTTACACGCTCGACAAATTGCAGCAGGCGTTTCGAGCCGATCCGCCGCTAAACGACGTCGAGGACCTCGTAAAGTACTCGCGGGGTGGCAAACTCCTTGCGCTCACCGCGACACTCGGTGAATGGGAGTAGTCAAGCAGTCGGGATTGCCGATGCTTGTTCCAGTTCGTGCAGCAACTGGTGAATGAATCTGCCGTTATCGCATTGCACGTAGTTCATTCCCCCGCCCATCCGGGCAAAACTCTTACAGAACCGCAGGTAGTAAGCCGGATTGCTTTTCGGCGGTTCACCCTGCGTCCAATCCCAGTTGCCGCCATCCTGAATATCGACCACGTAGATCTGGTGGTCTTGAACGATCGAACGTCCAGACTGCAATCGCAGGTTGTTGACGCAACTGAGGCTCTTTTCGAATACCTGCGGTCCCATAATGGCGGAACCGACATTCAGCACAACACCGCCATCCAGACCTTCGACCGCTCCGCCGAACCAGCGGAAATCGATTTCAGCGCCTCGTCCGATGACGGAACCGCTGAAGAGCGGATGATTGGCGATGATGTCATAGCCAATTCCCGGATGGACCGTCAGTGGCACATCGTGACGATAGGCGGCAGACAGGATCGAGGCGTGCTTCCATCGATGAGGGATCGCGTAACGTCCGGTCTTCAGCCCGTGGGCATTGATGGCTTTCAGTAGATCGGCGCGTGCCGCCGTCTTCGGATCGTCCGGATTGGCGGCGATGGCGGCACGCAGTTCATGGGCCGACGGCAGATCGACTCCGTCTTCGGTGATCAGCCGTCCCAGAGCGCGGCCGTATCCCAAATCGTGAAGAGCACCCGCCATGAGTGCGACATGAATGTTCGTCGAAGTTTCATCCCACGTGCCGAACCTTCCTTGCGCGACGTTCATCTCCACGCTTTCGGTTGATGCACCGAACCAGGCGTATTCCCAGTCGTGAATAGTGCCGGCACCGTTGGTCGCCAGATGAGTAAGCCAGCCTCGTTCCATCATGCGATCGAGAATGCGGGCCGCACCGTTGCGCAGCAGGTGTGCGCCGTAAATCAGCATCACCGTGGCGTCACGTTGACGAGCCGACAGGATTGCGCGTGCGGCTGCCTTGACCAGGGCGGTGTTTTCGGGTGAGATCTCGCGAGGCGGCGAATCGGGATCGATCAGGATCTCGTCTGCCCTCGTCATACTGAGTCGCTCAGCAAGCGGATAGACTTGGAGTCGCGACAGATCGAGCGGTGTGCGAGGTGTTTTCATGGAGCGGGTGATTCTGTCGAGAGGCGTTGTTGAGCGAAGAAGGGACGAGCTGCCGTAGGGTTTCGATTACCAGTCACCGACGCTACCGTCGCGATAAAAGACGCGCTGTGGCAACTCCTGCTCGAACGGATGTTTGCGAACCTCGTCCTCATTGATCGTGATCCCCAGACCGGGGCGATCGTTCGGTCGGACGATTCTGCCTTTCGGCTCGATAACGAACCCTTCCTGGACGACATCCTGACGCCAGGGTACGTCGGCATGCACCGTTTCACAAATGATATAGCCGGGTTGCGAGAAACCGAACTCCAGCGATGCGGCGGTGCTGACGGGGCCTTGGGGGTTGTGCGGAGCCAGCGCGATTCGATAGGCGTCCGCCAAGGCTGCGATACGTCGAGCGGCGGTGAGTCCGCCACAGTGGGTGATGTCGAGTTGGCAAATCTCGCAGCCCCGCCGCGCAAACAGTTCGCGAAATTGCTCCAGGCTCGTGATGCGCTCGCCCGTCGCTACCGGAGTGGTCAAAGCTGCATTGATCATCGCCAGTCCATCAATGCACTCCGGCCAGCACGGTTCCTCGAAGAAGTAAAGTCCGTACGGCTCGAGCGCTTTGCCGAACTTCAATCCCATGGCGGGCGAGGGCCGTGCGTGGCAGTCGACCATGATGTCGATCCCTTCGCCCACCGCCTCGCGCATGGCCCGCACGCATGCTTCGGCGGCGCGTATGGGACGTTCGCCTTCGATCGGCATCGTGGGCGGAACGGCCATGCTCTTGAATGCCGTGTATCCGTCCGCCACAGCTTGCCGTGCCAAGTCGGCGAATCGTTTGGCTTCGTCGACCGAGGTCTCGTAAAAATCTTCCATGCGTCCGCCACCGAGATGGCAATACGTGCGAACCTCGTTTCGTACCGGTCCGCCCCAAAGCTTTGAACAAGGCAAGCCGACCACTTTGCCGAGGATGTCCCACAATGCTAAATCGATTCCCGCAATCGCCGTGGCGCGTTCGATACCATGGCCATGCCAGAAATGCTGGCGGAACATCATCTGCCAAAGATATTCGATGCGCGTGGGATCTTCGCCGATAAGCAACTGCGAGAGATCCTCAATCGCTCCAACCACACCGCGAGTGTGCCACTCGAGGGTTGCCTCGCCCCAGCCAAAGAGACCCGGTTGATCGGTTACCACTTTGACGAAGATCCAGTTTCGCATCCTCGCGTGGCAAACCAGCGTTTCAATTCCCGTGATCTTCATGCATTCTCCAATCCGCTTAAAGTTTGCAGAGCACATTCGATGACCCGCTCGAGTGAACCGGCTGCCAGCAATGCGATGCTCTCCTGATAGATTCCCTTGCCGTACGTGTCGGCCGTGGGCAGGTAGGAAGGACCCCATCCGTTGGCAATCGTGCCGACGATGACGGAACGACCGGTTTTCGCTCGCAACGTCTGCTGCAGGATCTGATAATGTTCGCCGGGCACAAAACACCACAACAAATCGCCTAGTTTCCAGGTCGTAATCGTAAAGGGATATTTCGGACCCGACGGTAATTGTGCGAGTCGCGACCGCATGCGCGTTTGACGTTCGACTTGAGCACGGCAGTCCCTGGCCTTGATGGTTTCGCCTCGTTGTAACGCATCGGCCTCGCCTTGTTGCCATCGCTTTCGATCGGCGTCGACCTCGGCCAGCGTCGGTAGACCCGGGCGGTAATCGAGTGGCAATACGGTCTGTTGAACCGAAAAGCGACGCAGCGAATGCTGTTGCGATTCGTCGAGCAGTCGATGCTTCCAAACGCCGATTGTTGCGCCGGAGACAACAGCGCCTTGATACGTGTACTGCGTCAGCGGTGGATCCAATCCTTCCATCACGGCAAGGGCCGCGTAACCCAGTTGCCGACCATTTCGATCGGCGACTGCAGTATCGCCTACAAATCCTTCGCGGGGTCCCAAGTCTCCCGACGCACCGTGAATGAAAAAGCAAGGAGCTTCCGAGGCTTGTTCGATCACCTCCCGCATCGCGCCGGGATAATCCGGACTGACAAGCCGATTGTCCCAGGCGAGTGTGGTCGGGTGGCAGGCATAGTTGACGAACGTGCCGAGCGTCTTCCCAGATATGGCGACGGCGCGAATCACAATCACGGTGGAGTCGGCGATACCGCCCGGGTTGTATCCGCATACGAACTCGCCGCGCTCCGCGTCCCAGAAATCGCGATGCCGAGCCAAAGAACACGTGCCGTTACCCGCGACCAGCGTCGCCGGTTGCGCATCGCGAAGCACCTGCGAAATAAGCTCGCTCACCACCACGCCAACCCGCTCCAGGTATCCGGCGATCAGATCACCACCCGGAAGTTCGGCACGATCCAGGCTCATCAACCCCGCGGCATGCGTGTGCGAGAACAGAAACGTCAGTTGCTCGCTGCTTGTGCCTGTCGCTTTCGTGACACGTTCGGTCAAGCTTCGCATTTCCTCGGCGCCCAGGAGGCAATGATCGAGCCCCACGAGTATCTGCGGTTTCCCGGAGGCTGCAGCACCTGACGAGGTATCATTTCCTGCTGACGCATTGGGTGCTGACCTATTGGTAGTGAGGGGCGCGAACAAGGCGACCGTCGCGCGCAGCGGTCGATGGATGCCCTCGGAGCGATCATGAGTTGCTGCGCCCCACATGCGGTGATACATGCCCACGGGCGGGGTGATATCTGCGCAAGCGATGGCAAACTTACAGACGGCTTGCGGTGAGGTTTCTGAATGCATGACCAACGTTCTCCCGGGTATCGAACCCAAGTCTGTTTGCGGGAAGATGCTGACGCGTGGTGCCGATTTCGCCGTGTCCATTACTTCGCATCATCAGCCGAAGAAGATGCGGGACGCGGGTTCAGGCGATATCGACCGCGAAACTCCGCGGCTGGATACTTGGCACGGTTCTTCGCCATCTTGTCGAGCACCGCTGACGACAGGTCGACACCCAACTCGTTGGCAATCGCCAGCGTGTAACCAAGCACGTCAGCCAGTTCTTCGGCGACTGCCGCCAAGCGAAGGGGATCGTTCGCGAGATCGCGAGACTCATCCGTCGTCAGCCACTGAAAATGTTCCATTAATTCGCCGGCTTCGATTGCCAGGGCCATCGAGAGATTCTTAGGTGAGTGAAACTGCCGCCAATCGCGCTCCTCGACAAAGCCGCCGACGATCTCCCGAAGTTGTTGGAGCGAGGTGTCAAGGTCGCTGCGCGTGAGTAGTTCCAAAGAGTCTCGGCAGGGACCATTGCGCATCAGGTTCAGGCTCATCGCGAGCCGCTGCCGGTCTTCCCGCCTGGGCAGCGACCGAAGTGCGGTCATCACGCGTTCCGTCTGCTCTGCTGTGACGGTGCTCAGCAACGGATGTCCCAGCCCCATGATGTACTTGGCACGCTGCAGGTCGGCAAACTTTGCAGGGTCATCCTGCATCGACTGAAAGAGCAGGGTGACCGCGGCTTGCGCGGCGCGGGCTTCGTCCCAGTCCTCGCGGGCGGCGCAGTCGAGCAAATGCAAATACTGGTAGACGGCCAAGGACATCGGCCCCGATGTGATGCCGCAGCGTTGCCGGTTTTGACTGTCCGACCGGGGGCCATCCTGGAGGGCTCGCACCAGGTGAGGATCCCAGCCCTGCACAATCTTCAGGTGTTTCAGTTGCGGATGTTCGAGGTATTGGCGCGTGCTGGTTTCGTAGTCGGCCTCCGTGATTTTTGCAGCCACGATTCGTTGACCGCCGGGTCCTTGAACCAATTTGGCGGCGGCGTTGGCCGTCAATCGGACGCCGCTGACATCCGGGATCGAATAGATGCCGACCGCGAACCCGCGCGCTGCGGCTGCCTCGACCACCGAGCCGACATTGCGCACAATTTCGTCCTCAGACGCATTGCGAGAAAGGTCGGTGCCGGGACGCACAAAGACGACCGGATAGGCCAGGCGAGCCAGGTCGTCCAAGAGCGTGGCGTTTGCGTCGCGACCGTCCTCGGGACGCAGCAAGGCCACGCGAACGGTTCGACGTAAATCGGCACGAGCAGCCACCTCGAACCATTCACGCAGTTCGTCGACGCTACGCACGTGGCCGTGTCCCGTCGAGGCGGCAATCAGTACCGCCGGCACGCCCAGTCTTCCCAGTCGCTCCAGGAATTCAGTATTCCGATCGGCATCGAGTTGCCTGCGCGGTAGTTCGCCGGTTGTGGCATCGAAGCAGGCGACCGTCGCTGAGGGGTAGCATCCAATGGAATCGCGTACGAGTGCGTCGCAAAAAGTTTTGTCCATGTCGATGAAACTGCGTTCCGAGGCGAAAGAAAGCGGCAAAAACGATGGGCGAGTATCCCATCGAAAGCTGCGAAAATCAACGGCCGAGGCGGGCGGCAGCGGCCGAGTTGTGATTGTCAGTGACGACGCTCGTCGCGGAATGAACTCGAATTCGAGTTGGCTCGGATTCGAGCTGATTCGAACTTGCGTTGGCTTGGCATACTCGCGGCGCGCAACGCGGAGTTACTTTTCGATCGGCGACAAAAACCAACCGGAGACACCGATTTCCTGAGGCGGAGCAGTTGGATACTTCTCGCCGGTGATTTGTTCGACCGCCCATCGGCAGGCAATACCTGCTTCCGCATACGGCCCATCTGTATCGGCCATCTTACGAATCGCTTCCAATTGCGATGTTGCTTTCATGCGGCCAAGTCCGATGGCGACCATTTGCCGAACGGTATCGTACTCGGGACGAGACGAAGTGGTGTCGAGCAGTCGTTCGGAAAACGGGGCGGCAAGATTGTTGTCGGGTTGATTCTCGTACAGGTAGCCGAGTGCCCAGCAGGCGGCACCACGAGCGCGGACATTCAATTGCGATTTCGGGACGAATTTCCGCAGCAGGGAATCGGCCTCGCGATAGCGAACCTCGCCGAACAATTGCAAAAGCTGGCTCAGCTGATCGCCAAGTTGCTGCGGCCCGGCGGGATTGGCGATCTGCTGATGCATGCGCGTTGCTCGCCACAAGAGCTCTGGCAGGGTGCTTTCTATTTTCAGTTTGCGCAGGGCCCACGCGGATGCGACACCCGCCTCGGGCCGTGGGCTGTCCAGCGACACCAGCAATCGCGCAGCGGCTGGCTTATGGTCGAGCGTTCCTGCGATCAGCGCGGCCTGTTCGACGCCTCGCCAGCCGTTGCCGGCCAGCGACTTCATCATTTGTTCGATCACCGATTCGCGGAGATCGGATTGCTTCGCAAACGCGACCAATTGTGCGGCGACATACCGACGTACGCCCGGATTGCGGTCGTCCAGTAACGGCCCCAGATGTTGGATTGCGGCGATGTCACCGGATGCGACCAGGATCTCGGCACCGACCTGGCGAAGGGCGGCATCATGACTGGCGATCGCCGAAACGGCCGCAGGGAGACTCTGCTTGAGATCGATTTCCCGCAATCGCAGCAGCGCTTCGCGTGCAATCGCAGCCTCGCGATCGGTCGCCAATTGCTGCAGAATTTGCATCGACGTCGCGTCCCGATGACGATGGAGTACGTGCGCCGCGAGCAATCGACCGAGATACTCAGGCTGTTCGCGATCGGCAATCAGGCGAGCCGCCAAGTCGCTTAATCCCGTCTCGTCGATATTTCCCAACGCACGGGCAGCAGCCAGTCGAAGATCGGCCGGAGTGCGGCGGTTGGTTAGCATCAACGACAACGACTCGCGTGCATTCGACTCCCGCACGGTGCCCAGTCCTTGAACGGCCAGGAGCAGCAGACTGCGTTCGGTCTCCGGTTGCTGCAATCGCTCCAGCCACCGGGTGGATATCCCGGGCTCATTCCATTTCGCAAGTGCCGGCTCGACTGCTTGTGCCATCAGCAGTCCGTCCCGCTCTGCCGCCTCCGCGAGCCGAGCAGCGGCACTCCGATAGTCCAAAGCGATCAACGCGCGAGCCGCCGCGCGACGCACAACGACATCGTCGTCGTTGACGAGTATCTCCAGGAGATACGGAGCCGTTTCTTCCAAGTCGGTCATGCCGCGCCCGATCGCAATGCTGACGGTGTCGGCCGCTAATCGTCGCAATTCCGCATCGGGGCGCTGCAGGGCTTGCAGCCAAAGTGATTTCAGTTTCGGCGAAAAAACCAACTTCGGCTGAGGCGGTTTCGTGGGTGGATCGAGGTACATCGCGTCATCGACTTGCAACGGTTCAAATCGTGCCGGGGCAACTTCTGCCGGGGCAGCTTGCGTTGAGTCGTTTCGCCCTTGGGCCGTCGCCTGATTCCAGGCCAAGCCAGTCAATAGCCCGAGAACTGTCAACGATGTGAACCATGTGCGACTCCCCGGTCTGATCGATGGCGAACACTCGATGGTCGTGGATGAACTCATGACAGCAGCCTGGACAATGAAAAAAGGCAAAGAAGCGGACCTTGATCAAGGGAATGGGAATTCAACATGACGATGTTGATGACGGAGTTGTCTCGGGCATGAGGCGAAAATCGTTTCAACCGGTTAAAGAGGGCGCATGAGCTTCCAGACGCGAACGCATAGGGCGACGAGTGCGGCAAGGCTACAGCCGGCAGCAATCCACCAACTGATGGGGATCAACTCGTATTGGGCGAAGCCCGGCATTGCGATGACGCTCAACGCGGCCCCCATCGGATTGATTGCCAACGCTGCTTCCACAACGCCCTGTCCAAACGGTGCTTCGCGACCCAGCCAAATCAGGAGCGGACCGAGAAACAGTGCCATCAGCATCACATAGACGGCGACGGTCGAAGTGGCGGTGCGCGAGAAAAAGCTGCCAAACGCCGCACTCAGCGTGAGCGTATACACGACCGTCAGCAGCAAGCAAATCATTACTTGCTGGACTTGCAGCCACATCGCAGGTTTGATGTAAATCATGACAACGTATCCGGGTGCGGTCGCCAGAAGTACCAGCAGCAGCGTCCAGGCGACGCTGGCGAGTTTTCCCGTAACGATTCGCAGTCCGGAAATCGTCGTTACGCGTAGCAAGTCCCATCCACCGCTCTCACGCTCGGAGCTAATCAACCCTGCCGCGAGACTCGGGGTGATCATCACGACCAGAAACACTTGTAGCAGCACCAGCATGCCGCCGATGGTCTCCACGCCCCAGTCCATTGTCTCGGTGGTGGCCGCAAGTGTAAGTAGCAGCGATGCGACAGCGCAGATCGAGATCAATCGCAGCTGCCAATGGAAACGGCCAAAACGACGAGTGCGAAATTCC
>JBJOLO010000792.1:0-3934 GCA_046045565.1 Planctomycetota bacterium
CGATCGATTCGCGACTCAGCCACCACTTCTCAGCCTCGCGGGACGACCATGTATCGCTACAGCAGCATTCGGCTAGCGCGGCATGAATCTGGTCGACGTCGGCAAAACGGTCCGAGGGGTCTTTGGCGAGGCAACGCAATACAATCGCCTCAACATCGCTTGGAATAGCTGGGTCCAGGTGCGAGGGTGGCAACACGGTGCCGGTCACGTGCGCCTTGATGAGTCCGGCAACGGTTGTATCGGTGAATGGCGGTCGGCCAGTCAGGAGTTGATATGCGGTTGCTCCAAGTGAGTAGATATCACTATGGATTCCGATGAGGCCCTGCCCCACGATCTGCTCAGGGGCCATATACCGAGGCGTGCCCATGATGCGGACACGAGCGACGGGGGTGTTGGCGTCCAGGGGTACCAGCGCCATCGACTCTTGCACGAGTCCAAAGTCAAGCAACTTGGCCACATCGTATTGGCCGCCGCAATAGGCTGAGAAAATATTCGCGGGCTTGATGTCTCCGTGAATTAGTCCATTCGCGTGAGCCTCATGAAGCGCATGACAGATCTGCCGCAGGAAATAGACCACTCGCTCCGGCGGCATCGGTCCAAATTGTGTGACGAGATCTTCCAGATTGCGGCCATCGAGATACTCCATTACATAGTAAAAAACGCCGTCGTCGGTACGGCCGTAATCGAAAATCTCGACGGTGTTCCAATGGGAAAGCCGTGCAGCCGCTTGCACTTCTCGTTCGAATCGAGCAATCGCTTCGACTCGTGTATCGAGCCCCGGGCGAATCAACTTGATTGCGCTCGGGCGTTTTAATAGACAATGTTCCGCAAGATAGATCTCCCCCATGCCGCCGGTTGCGAGACGTTGCTTCAACCGATATTGACCGAACTGCTGTGCGAAATAGGCTCGTCGACGCAGCGCTGTGACCGTATGCGTGCCAAGAACGGCTGCCCCTGTGGCCACAAACGTAAGTAGCGTCGCAGCAAGTAGCTCTTCGAGTCGCAACAGCGAAACAACGCGATCGTCCAACATACGCATTAACCAAGTCACGACCAGCGGAACGCAACTCGACGGTATCAAGATCGCGGCTGCTCGCTGCCACGTGTTCGGAATAAAGATCGCATAAGCCAGGATCAGGATGCTCCAAGTCGCAAACGCAAAAAGCATCGACAGATTCAGGGAGGTTGCATTGGCATCGCGAGCCGCCACTGACATTTGCGTTACCTGGAGCCCCACGGTTTGAATGCCGACGATGCTGAACAGCAGAAGTTCGTTCCACTTCAGGATGGTGAGCGACTTCGGCACAGCTGTCCGCAGCCAAATGAGACAGATCAGCGCGCTTGAGAAGGTCGCTAACCGCAAGCCCACCATGGTTGGCGATGCTTCAAACAACTTCGAAATCAGAAAGGCACCGAGCCCGCAAACCAGCGCCCAGGCCGTTGCAATCAGACGGCGACGAAGCAGATCGGCGGTCTCCGAAGCCAAACTTTGCGGACCATCCTGAACCAGATTGACATTCATGCACTGGCAATGGGATTCCGAGACATTCAGTTCCGTCGTGGTTCGAACCAGATCATCGGTCGAGTGCTCTGAAGTAGCGAGGCTGCTTGGAAGTGTCGGCATGTCCATCATCCTTTTCGTCTGCCGAAAGCAAACAGCATGCCACACGCATCGGTCGCAATCGGTCCCACGCCGTGGTGGTGGGTGGTCTGCCTGGGGTTCTGCGACGGCGGAGCATTAGTCGGTCTATCTCCCAGACATCGTGAAAGGGGGCCTGCCTAATGCGGCCCACCCTTTATCAGCGGTTGCGACAGGAAATCCCACAACCAGACCGCCCACATAAGAAGCATCACAACGCCAAGCAATGAGATCGGACCTGCCCGACTCCTGGGCAGCAGCACCAGCGGCAAAAAGAGGACGCTAAGGCAAATTCCGGCCGGGATCAGAACCAAGATGAGCAGCGCGTAAATCGGTGTGGGATCGCTCATCGTGTTGCCTCCTCAGGAAATCAGCCCCCAGGCGAACATCCGCCACAGGTACATTCCCAATCCAATCAGCAAGCCTGTGATGCCAATCCCGAATCCGGAAAAAGCCACGCGTCTCGGCTCATGCGGCAGTCCGATCCCGCTGACAATCGTGCCAATCAAGGACAGGCAAGTGCAGATACCGAATCCGAACAACCCCGTGAAGACCTGCATCAAATAGCCAAACAGGTCGAGAATCGAATTCGTCTTCTCTCCTTCAATCCAAAAGATCAGAAAAAGCGTGGTCAACCAACCTGCCAACCCCAATGCAGAGAAGCAAACCCCAACGATGCCGTTGGTATTGCTGCCGGGTGATGCGGAGTCGCTGGTAGTCATCGACCGAATTCGTGGCGGTTCCAGGTTTGTCTGCGAATTTAGGCTCATCGGAATCCCCCCACCCCCTCGTTCGTTCAAAAGCAATCAGCACCACGCTTCGGTGCAACGGCAAGCAACAGATGCTCACTTGCGAACCGTGAGCCTGTTCGCCGTCCGATGTTGCAAACGGAGTGCCGGTACGCAACGATTTCGTAACCTCAATTCGTTACGGCTCGCTATCATTTGGGCGAGGCCGCAGCGATGGCGGCTGCGGCGCAATTCCATGTGCATTCACTCGCCACAGCCCGTCCGCATCTCGATCGAGCATGACAAACTCCCAGTGCCCGGATTGCTGCTCAAAATCGGAACGAAACTGAACGGTGAAGTACTCGCCCGGTGGAAGTTCCGCGATCGGCATAACCGCGTACGCTTTTTTGAGCGCGCGTGATTTCAGCTTGCCGTACTGTTTGGTGGTTGCTCGATGCATGATGCCGAACTGCGTACGGTCGGCAAAGCGATGCGCGAGCGCCGACATGCTGTCGAACGCTTGTACCGGATCGTCCGCGTCGATGAAACTCAGAAAGTCTCGCGCAGCCTCGACGGCAGACTGCGCCTCGGGCGTCAAGTCCGACTCGCGGAGCGGGGGATCCGGCTCGGATGCATTCGTATCCGCGACCGGCGAGCGCGGATCGGATTGATTTCTGGATGCAATCAACTCAGCCGGCTTCCGATTGGGAATCCATTGCACCTGCACGCGTCGCTCGTCGCCACGCGAGAGGGTGAATTCGATCGTGCTGAATCGTAGGCCGTCCGGAAGTTCGGTTACGTCCATGTTGTATTTGCCGCTTTTCAGAGACTGCTTGCCAGGAGCAACGCGATAAGCTTTGCCCGTTTGCTCATCGCGAATTACCACACCGGTTTTTCCCAACGCGACACGAACTTCCTCGTCGGCCGTTTCGACGATGAGCGTGCCTGAGTCCGTGCGCACATAGATGAGGCCCAACAACACTGCGAGCATCATCAAACCACCTGTCGCCACGGCGATCCACCAGCCCGCCCAGCGCGCCCAGCGCGACCTCCAACGACTGCTTCGGTGCCGTCGGTTCAAATAAGCGCTTAACGCAGAAATCACCTCGTCCGGACTTTGGAATCGCTTATCCAGTGACCGATCCATCATGCGGGCGACAATCTCGGAGAGCGGTCTGGGAATGCGATGATCCAACTCGTGAACAAGAGTCGGCGTGGACTCTGCACGAGCTCGAATTCTTTCCATCGCACTGCCAGAGCGAAACGGCGGATGGCCCGTGAGCAGGAAATACAAGGTGCAACCAAGGCTGTAGATGTCAGCGCGAATGTCCGCCGCGTGCGCATCAATTGCCTGCTCGGGGGCCATATAGTCCGGAGTTCCCATCACCGCCCCCGCGGAGGTGATCTGACCGGATTCGAGATCGTTGTCGGTGTCACCAAGGCTGGATCCCTCCATGACACCGCGGACTAGACCCGAAAGACCGAAATCAAGGATTCGAATCTGGCCGTCATGGGTCAGCATCAGGTTGTGCGGCTTGATGTCGCGGTGCACCATGCCTTTCTCGTG
>JBJOLO010000025.1:0-9237 GCA_046045565.1 Planctomycetota bacterium
ACGCCGCCTTTCGATAAGTGCGTGACCTTTTCCTTCAGCGTTTCCCACTCCAACACGACGACGGCCGGATTGCCAACTCCGGCAAACGCATTCGAGACATTCGTAATGCCCGCACACGCCAGGGTGTTCCCATCTTCGCTAAACGCCATCGAGTGGGGTCCGCCGATGTCGGCCAGGAATCCGGGGTCGTATTTGTAGAGTGCCGGCGTGGTGAACTTGCGCACTACGTTGCCGGTGGCGGCATCCCAATGCACATAGTTCGCCTTCAGGTCGCCCGCCACGAACTCCTTGTTGTTGGGATGAAACAGTCCGAAGTAGATGTGCGACTCCAGGCCCCGCAGCTCCTGCAATTTGGTTCCATCCGCCAGGTTCCAAATCCGGACCACCAGATCGTTCCCGCACGACGCGAGTAATTGCCCGTCGCGACTTACGGCGATAGCGCGAATCCAACCGGTGTGAGCCTCGATGGTACGAAGCGGAGCGGGTTGCTCGGCCGTTGCCGACCACCAGATCAACTTCCCCTCGAAACCGCCCGTGATCAGCGTCTCGCCTTTCAGGTCGAAGGCGATGCTCCGGACCCAACTGTCGTGACCGACAAACGGTGTCTTGGTTCCGGACGCGATATCCCATCGCCACACGCGGTAGTCTTGAGCACCGGCAAAAACAAAGCGGCCAGTGGGGTCGAATCGACAGGCCATGAGTGGACTGTCATGGGCAAACGTTTTTTCGATTCGAGCTTTGGTGGGATCGGTAGGCATCAGCGTTCTCCGGCTGCATCGCAGCATGCAATATAACGGCGAGCGTTAAGCTGGGAAATCCGCATAATCTAAGTCGCGGCCAAGGTTGGCTGCGAGTGTTAAACTTTGCCGATTGCGATGATTTTCTCGATTCGGGTGACTTTTCTGACGATGAATATGCGGCCTGAAGGGTAGTCCGTTCGCGGACCACCTGTGCAGGCGTTGTTTCGTTTCAGGACTCCTTTTCGCCGTCGTCACGAGGAAACCGTCATGATTCGCTCGCTATTACCGATCAGCCTGTTCGCGTTGCTAATGGTGTTCGGATCAGGTTGCTGTGGCTATCGCTATGGCATGTGTGGGGGAGGTTGCGGTGCTGCGATCGACCCGATGCTGGGCGATTGTGGTGCGTGTGGCGGCTGCGGCGAATGCGGCGGCTATCGTCCTTGGGGTTATGGCCGTCCGATGCGCTGGTGCGGTTCGGGGTGTGGTGAACGCTACTACGGTGAGTGGCTCAGCGATGGACCGGATTGCTGCGACGGCTGCGACGATTGCGGCGGCTGGGTTGGCGGTGGTGGATGCTACCGTCCGCATCCGCTGCTGAACGGCGTCAGGTCGCTCTTCGGATACCGGTACGGATACGGTTACTATGGCGACATGGACTTGGGCTGCTCGGGATGCTCCAGCTGCGGAGGCGGCCCGGGTTGCTCCTCTTGCGGCATGGGCGGATTGAGCCCGATTGAGGCCGACGAGGTAGTGGAGAATATCGAAACGATGGGAACCACGTCTTCGATGCGATCGGCCTCGCCTCGCTCGTCAGGCCCGCACCCGGCTCGACGCCCGCAGGCGGCCCCGCCGGAAGCCCGTGCCCATCGTAGCAATGGCAACTACATGCGTCCGACCACTCATCAGCGGATGCCGAACGACTACCGCTCGCGGTAAGTCTCGCCAATCAGACAAACGACCATGCCTCACGTCGTGCAACGACCGTGAGGCACTGTCGTTTTACGACCGACTGCCCCGTCGCTTTCCGACGGGTCAGCCGCTCAATCTTCATCCCGGTCCCCAATCCCAAATCCAAGACACACACGTTTTGGACCCGTGAGGATCCGCAGGCAGGTCGAATGTGTGTGTCTTGGATTTGGTCCGCATGACCTAGTCTGCGTCTTTTTCCGCATCGGGGTGGGTGTCTGCCGGTGGTCGTCATTGGGTTTTCTCATTCCAAGACACACACGTTTTGGACCGGTCTGGATCCGCAGGCAGGGTAAATGTGTGTGTCTTGGAATTGGGCCGCATCAGCCAGACTGCGTGCCTTTCCAGATCTGGGTGGGTGTCTGCTGTGGCCGTTTTTGCTGGGGACCATTCTCCGAACAGGAAAATACATTTTCCGGCCAGGATAACCCCCTGTCGTGAGCGGCCGTTTTGGCTCAAAATCAAAGGGATATGCCCCGAGATTTTCTCCAAGGTGTGAAGGATCAGTACGACGTCGTCGTAATCGGCAGTGGATTGGCCGGCATGACGGCGGCGAACATCTTAGGTCGCGCCGGCCACCGTGTTTTGTTGCTGGAGCAACATTACAAGTTGGGCGGGATGGCCACTTGGTTCAAACGGCCCGGTGGTCACATCTTCGACGTGTCGCTCCACGGTTTCCCCTACGGCATGATCAAGAGCTGCCGCAGGTACTGGAGCTCCGAAATTGCCGATTCGATTGTGCAGTTGAAAAACATCCGGTTTGACAACCCGATGTTCTCGCTGACCACCACTTATAATCGCGACGATTTCACCCGATTGCTCGTCGAGCGGTTCCAGATACCGGCCGATCGCGTCACCGGGTTTTTCGATACGGCGCGGGGGATGAATTTTTACGACGATCAACGCATGACAACCGGCGAACTGTTTGAAAAGTTCTTCCCGGGACGCGAAGACGTCGTGCGGTTGCTGATGGAACCGATCGTGTACGCCAACGGTTCCACGCTGGAAGATCCCGCGATCACCTATGGCATCGTGTTCTCCAATTTCATGTCGAAGGGAGTCTTTACCTTTGAGGGCGGGACCGATCGACTGGTGGAGCTGATGCAGCAGGAGCTGGAGCGCAATCACGTCGATGTGCGGATCAAAGCGGATGTGACCGGCATTGACGTGGAGAACGGACACGTGGCGGCTGTCCGGGTGAATGGTCGCACAATCAAAACGCGTTCCGTGATTTCGAATTCCAATCTGCGGGCGACCATCTTTCGTTTGGTCGGCGAGCAGCATTTCGATCCGCGCTTTGTCGAGGAAGCGCGCGCCGTAAGATTGAACAACTCCAGCACGCAGGTCTACATGGCGTTGAAACCCGACGAGCACGTCGAGGAATCGACGGGCGACTTGCTGTTTAGCTCCACAGCCGACCATTTCCGCACCGACTTGCTGCTGAGCCGCGACGTCACGAGTCGTACCTACTCGTTCTACTACCCGCGAACTCGACCGCAGGGACGACCGCGGTGCCTGATTGTCTCCAGCACCAACGCGCATTACAGCGATTGGGCGACGATGCCGGAGGCCGAATACGAGGCAAGCAAGCAGGACTTAATCGAGACAACGCTGAATCATCTCGATCGTTATGTGCCGAATATCCGTGAGCGGTTGGCGTATGTCGAAGCGAGTACACCCCGGACGTTCCAGCACTACACGAGGCACGTCGAGGGGGCCAGTTTCGGGACGAAGTTTGAAGGACTTGGCGTGAGCCGCGGTCTGCCGGAACAAGTACAGGGTCTGTACCATGCGGGCAGCGTGGGCATCATCATGTCGGGGTGGCTGGGAGCGATCAACTACGGTGTGATTGTCGCCAACGACGTTGATGGCTTGCTGAGCCGCACCGCCGCAGCAATCGATTCTCCTGCCGCCGCTCCGGAGTAAAGACGATATGATTTCGCCAGAGATCCTCCAGGCCATTCCCCACCGGCCGCCGATGCTGCTGGTCGATGAAGTGGTCTCCCGAACGGAGAAAAACATCGTCTGTCGAAAGACGTTTCGCGCGGATGAGTATTTTTTCCAGGGACATTACCCCGATTTCCCGCTCGTGCCCGGCGTGATCCTGTGCGAATGCGGAATGCAGGCCGGCGCGATCCTGCTCTCGCAATTCGTGAACCCTGGCGATGGCGTACCGGTCGCCACGCGGCTAAACGATGTCAAATTCAAAAAGGTGGTTCGCCCCGGCGATAGTATCGAGTTGGAAGTCGAACTGCAGGAGCGATTGGCGGACACGTACTTCCTGACCGCGAAAATCACCTCCGGGGGCAAATTGGCAACCCGTTTTGAATTTGCCTGCACCATCGCGCCGCTGACATAACTGCCGTATCAATTCGGAACCGGGCAAGACGTGAACTGATCAGCGAGCACGAGCAACAGCGAGCGGTGGATGAGCGACAGTTTTCTGCAACTAAGCGGCAAAAAGTTTTTGGTCTTCGGCGTTGCCAACCGCAAGAGCGTTGCCTATCACATCGGCCGTGTGCTACAGGAAAGCGGCGCGCAGGTGATTTATGTGGTCCGAAGTCCGCAGCGCCGCGAGTCGTTGGCAAAGGTGCTGGGCGATTGCGAGACCCATGTGTGCGATGTGGAGTTCGAACAGCAGATCGCTGCGCTACGCGACACACTTTCCGAACGGGGACATCGCTTCGACGGACTGGTACACTCCATTGCGTTCGCCGACTACGAAGGCGGAATGCGACCATTCCACGAAACCACCAAGGGGCAATTCCTCCGGGCCGTCGATATTTCGTGCTACTCGCTGATCGCCGTATGCAATGCACTTAAGGAACTGCTGCAACCGGACGCCTCGGTGGTCACCATCTCGATTTCCACTACGCGGATGGCCAGCGAAAACTATGGATTCATGGCTCCCATCAAAGCGGCACTCGACTCGTCACTCGCATTCCTGGCCAAGTCCTTCAGCCGGTTTTCCAAGGTGCGATTCAATGCTGTGGGGCCGGGATTGCTCAAGACCTCGGCCTCGGCAGGAATTCCGGGCTACATCGATTCCTATCTCTATGCCGAGCAGATCATTCCGCGACACGAAGCGGTTGAAACCGAAGAGGCGGCGAACGTGGCCGTGTTTCTGTTGAGCCCTCGGTCGTCAGGCATCAATGCCCAAACCCTGGTCGTCGATGCCGGCATGTCGATCAACTACTTCGACGCCGAGATCGTGCGGCGTGCTATGAGAGAGTCGAGTTGACTGGCGTGACAAAAGGATTTCAGCGAGCCACAAAATCGGTAACCGAATTCGCCATTCCGGGCGGATGGTCCGAACGCGAACTGCAGATCGAGGGACACCGTCTCTCGATCGTGCTCGCGTCCGATCCTGATAAGTTTCTCGATCATCTGACCGACGAAGCATCCGCCCCTCCTGAACTGCGCGATCCCTACTGGTCGCGACTGTGGCCCGTTTCGGAGCAATTTGCCGCTTATCTTTTGAAACACGAATTGCCGGAAGGCAGTCCGGTAGTGGAGATCGGTTGCGGCTTGGGTCTAACGGGGTTGGCGCTGCTCGCGCGAGGTCGCGCGGTTGTCTTCTCCGATTACGTGCCGTTGGCGATTCAAGCAGCGCTCGAGAATGCTGAACGCAACGGGTTCGTGGCCGAGGGCCGCTTGATCGACTGGCTGCAACCGCCGCAAGAACGCTGGCCGTTCATCGTCGGCAGCGATCTGGCATACGATCGAACACTTCACGCCCCGATGCTGAAGATGTTGCAGCACGTGCTGCCCGTGGGGGGCCAGTGTTGGCTTTCGGATCCGGGTCGAACGGTGACGAAGGAGTTGGTCGCCAAAGCGCCCGACTATGCGCTGCGCGTGGTGTTGCGCAACGAGCATGGTAAGCAGTCCGAATTCGCGCCCCTGGGGACATTTCAGGTGATTGAACTGCATCGCCTCACCTGAGCTTCGGCCGTGATCATCACCGGCAGTTGCTAATCCGGCCGCGACGTCGCCTGTTCCGCAGCGCTTGCTGTGATCAATCGGCAAAAAATTGCCAGGCCGATCAGCCATTGCAGCGAAGTCAGAATCAAATAGAGGCGGTGCGTTGCGTAGAAACTCCAGCCATCGGAATGCGGCAGCAGGCTGCCCGATTCGAAGTCGATGTGCGAAAACAACTGGTCGTGTACGGCATAGAGCCCGATCTGGCTCAGGGCTAAGATGATCGCACCAGCCAGTTGCCGGCGCCGGCGCCGGAGCACCGCATCGATGAAAATGCAGGCAAATGCGATGTTGCCGATGGCGTTGAGTTGCCGCGTGATGATCGCGGTCAACAACCCTTGGCCGATCGACCCCAAACGTTCGTTGCCAATGGGAACAACAAAGACTGAATAGAAGGTGAGTCCCCCAAGCCATAACGCGATCGTGGCGATCAAGATGATGCGCCAGGCCTGGTAGTAGAGCACGGTGTAGCTGGGTTCGGGGTTGTTGAGCGATCGCATGATCATCGAGCGGCCGATGCGGTTATAATCGCAGCGAAACGGGTTTTAAGTAGCGCGAGCAGCATTGGGAAGAAACGATGGTTTGGTCGGATCACGTGATTGCCGGCATTCTCGTCATCGTATTACCGCTGGTCGGCAATTGGAAGTTTCGACGGTTGCAACGGGACATTGCAGCCGGGAATCCTGTCGCGCGTGGCCGCATGTATGGCAAAACGGCCACGATGCAATGGAGCATGCTGACGCTGACGGTTGGCCATTGGTTTTGGAGGGATCGCAGCGCCGCCGATCTGGGCCTGCTGATCGAATCAGGGTGGCGTTTCTGGACGGGTTTCGCAGTTTGCTGCGTGTTCTCGGCGCTCTTCGTCTTGCAGGCAAAGATCATTCGTGGAAACGTCAGCGCACAGCGCCACGTGCGAAAGACCACCAGGAACCTCGCGGCGATTGCCCCCGGTAACCAACGCGAACTCAGGCTGTTCTACGGTCTGTCGATCACTGCCGGAGTCTGCGAAGAGATTCTGTATCGCGGCTACATGATCTGGTACATCCAGCAGACATTGCCTCTATGGTTGTCGTTAATCGTAGCCGCGGTCTTTTTCGGTTTCGGCCACGCCTATCAAGGAATGGGGGGCATTGCGAAGACCTTCGCCGTGGGACTCGTGACGGGCGGTTTGTATCTGCTGATGCGAACGGTGTGGGGCGTGGCCCTACTCCACGCTGTCGTGGATATGACAAGCGGTTTCGTGTTGCACTGCGTCAGCCAATTGGATCCGGATCGAACCGCGGAAGAGCTGGGGGCCAGCTACATTGTCGATCCAAACTTGCCGAAGGGTGTTTCGAGACAATAAAGGCGTGCCGATCCGCACGCTACGCGTTCCCTATTGTCGCGCCAGGAAGCAAGATTTTACGCGTCACCATCGCCGCTCGTGAAAAGCGGACATCTTTGTCTTGATTCTGTTTTAACGCGGGATTAGGATGTCCGATAACATTCCCTGAGCGATCGCCGAAACGTCCCTCCTTTTACGGCGAGGCAACCATGAGATCGAAATCGATGCATCCGTGGTGCGGCTTGTATTCGACAGCCGTCGCGTTGTTGTTCGCGGTGTCGACTCTTGTCGCAGACGACTTTGATCAAGCTCCCATCCATTACAACAGTACAACTCCGAGCAATTGCATTTCCAGCCTGCAGGCGAAGCTCGACCGCGGTGAAGTGAAACTGCGATTCGAAGATCATTTCGGCTACTTGCGATCCGTGTTGTCGGAGTTGGGCATTTCGCCAAGTTCCCAGATGCTCGTGTTTTCCAAGACGAGTCTGCAGCGGGAGCGGATCATGCCCCGCACTCCGCGTTCGCTTTATTTCAACGATGAGGTCTACGTCGGATTCTGTCAGCAAGGCGACGTCGTTGAAATCTCGGCGGTCGATCCGCAATTGGGTGCGGTGTTCTATACGCTCGATCAGCGCGAAACCGATCAACCGCGGTTTACCCGCCAAACCGACAATTGCCTGATCTGCCATGCATCTTCGAATACGCAACACGTGCCGGGCCACTTCGTGCGTTCGGTCTTCTCCGACGCGAGAGGATTTCCGATTCTGTCTTCGGGCACCTATCGGATTGACCACACCAGTCCGATCGATCGTCGTTGGGGCGGTTGGTACGTAACCGGCTCGCATGGCAGTCACAAACATCTGGGCAATATGGTGACCGAATCCCGGATCCGACCCGAGGAAATCAACAACGAGGCGGGAGCCAATGTTACAGACCTGAGCGACCGGTTGCGGATGGAATCGTTTCTCACTCCGCACAGTGATTTGGTGGCGCTGATGGTGCTGGAACATCAAGCGGAAGGTCATAATCTGTTGACGCGAGCAAATTTTCTGACGCGTCAGGCGCTGCACTTCGAGGAGTCGCTGAACCGGGAATTAAAGGAACCGGATGACAAGCGATGGGACAGCACGAAGGCCCGTATTCGCAGTGCCTGTGATCCATTACTCCGCTACCTGCTGTTCCACAAGGAGGCGAAACTCACCGCCACGCTGAAAGGAACTTCGAGTTTTGCGGAGGAATTTCCCGAACGTGGTCCGCGGGATAAACAGGGCCGGTCGTTGCGGGACTTGGATTTGACAGGCAGAATGTTTAAGTATCCGTGTAGTTACTTGATCTATTCAGCCAGTTATCAGGCGCTGCCCAAGGAGGCCAAGGACTATCTCGAAGCGCGACTTTGGGAGGTACTCATCGGCTCCGATCGATCCCAAGATTTTGCACATCTTTCCGCAGCCGATCGCCGCGCGATCGGTGAGATCCTGATCGATACCTTGCCGCATCACCCCGAATCGTGGCGAGCCGAGTCCCTACCGGAACCGGGCGCGTTCTGATCCTTACGAGCAAGGATTCCCGAAGCAGGGATCCGCTTATCGAACCTCAGGGTTGACGGGAATCAAAGCAGCAGGAATCAGGGTAGCAAGAATCAAGGGAGCGAGAATCGATGAAGATGGATTGGCGTGCCGCATGCTCTGTGGCGATATTCCGTGCGAGACGGTTCCGTGCGAAACTTTTCCCAGTGGTGCTGACCTGGCTGGCAGTACTCGGTGCGTCGCCTGTCTGCATGGTGACAACTGCGGCGGTCGCCGAGGAACTTTTTGTCGCCAGTCCTTTGACGAAGGAAGGCGAGTTCACCGCCGGGATTGAAGGTCCGGCCTGCGATGCCGATGGCAACATCTACGCAGTGAATTTCTCCAAACAGGGAACGATTGGTCGCGTCTCGCCCGCCGGCAAGGGACAGGTGTATCTCGAACTGCCGAACAACAGTGTTGGCAACGGCATCCGGTTCGATCGACAGGGAACCATGTACATCGCCGATTACGTCAACCACAACGTTTTGGCGGTCGACCGTTCGACAAAGAAAATGACGGTGCTCGCGCATGAACCGCAGATGAATCAACCGAACGATTTGGCGATCGCCGGCGACGGGACGCTGTATGCCAGTGACCCCGCCTGGGAGCGTAACGCAGGGCAAATCTGGCGGATTGATCGCGATGGCAAAGTCAAGAAGCTGGC
>JBJOLO010000034.1:0-5374 GCA_046045565.1 Planctomycetota bacterium
TGGCCGAACGTGAAAGGGGTTCAGCAAAAATACGCTGATTGGCGCGGCGCAAGAATTCGCTGGCGGCGATCCCGCCGTACGCGATTGCCATGATAATGTACGGCCACCATGCCTGCAGATGCCCGCGGAACCAGTAAGGTCGAGCCAAATACAGGTGGCCGAATAGCAGCACGGCCATGAACTGCGCGGCGTAAACGCACCCCATACGCGTTCGATCGTCCAGCGCCAGGCCGGGGACTTTGGCCGCTGCGGTGACGACCAGGGCGACGACCAACGCGGCACATACGACGGACACGGCGATGAGCGGTCCGGTGCCAACCGGAGTGCCAAACTCGGGATCGAAAAGCGCCATCTCGAACACGAATACCGCGGCCAGCGTCACTGCGGCCGCTGCCAGGGCGGCTTTGGCCGCTTGCCACAACATGGCCCGCCAATCGTTGTTGGCCGAGATCACGCGCACCAGCACGACGCCGAATACGATGGTGGCGCCGATGAGAACGATCAGCATCCGCACGATCCGGTCGAGCCAGTCGAGTCCCGATTCCGATGGCGGCATGTCGGCCCAGGAAAGCAGAATGGAAGAGAGAACCGCAGTCAGCAGCGCAGAACTTTGGAATAAATTCCTGCGATGTTGTTGAGCCAGCATGCCGAAGGCGATGGCGGCGCATGCGGGGATCAAGCCCGCGCAGATGCGATCGGGACGCGACTCGAACAGCAGCACTGCGACTACGGAATACAGGCTCGTAATCGCTACCAGGGCAATCGAAGTGAACGGCAGCCAGCGGGCGATGTGCTGCAACCGTGCGATCGGGTTCGGCATATGTAACTTGCCGCCGAGGGCGGCTAAGGTCGCGCTGCGATTCCAAATGTATGCGGTTGTCGCTGCATACGCGGCGATCCCCAGCATCATGGCAAGGCCGGTTCGCGATTCGGATAACTCTAGCCGTCCGACGATCATGCCCAGGGCTAGGAAACCCCAAACGTAAAGTTGAATCACGACACCCGAGACGTGCGATTGCCACTGCGCAAGTACGCAGTAAGCCAGCAAGCTCAGGAGCAGGACGATCGCCTCGAGGCCCCCGATTTCATGCACCCGTCCCGAGAACGACTCGTACGAGCCCTCGGCCGGGATCGCTAGCAAGTAGATGGGCAATGCGATGACGATGCAAATCCACATCACGATGGGAACGACAGGTTTGTTGTTTACCGCGTCGTCGTTGCAGCTGCGGAGGCGGCGATACACATCGACGGCCATCCAGGCCGCCCCCATCAGCACGACCGCCGTGAGTTCCCGTTGCAGCCAGATCTCCACGCGGGATTTCAAAGGAAATCCATGATCGATTTCCCATGCCAGGACGGCCAGCGGCGCGTAAAGCAGCGAGGCGAGAATGTATCGGGACTTATCGGTAACCACACCCCAGCCGGAAACCAGCATCGTCGCCGCTGCCAGCGATACGGTCGGCCACCACGGCGCGCCCGGATCGGCATCGGCCGCGAACATGCTCAAGATTACGACCAGCAGCAGTGTCGTCGTCGACCAGCATGCGTATTCGCCTCGCGTTGCCGCGTCGAAGCCGCCGTCGTTGCCTGCTGACGACGATCGTGATCGGATCAGGTAGATCGGCAGCAGCAACGCAGCCATCGACAATCCGGCAGCTTGCAGCAGGTGGTAGCTCCACCAAGGCGGATTCGCGTCGTGGGAGACCAGCACACAGGCGATCGCGATGGTCACCTGCAATCCGGCCACGTACAGCCATCGGACCCGGAATTGTTCACGGCGCTGTGCCATCGCTTTGCTTGCGATCAGCGTCACGGCAACGGATGCGAGGATCGCGAGGCAATAGGGCGTCCGGGCGAACGGCAACAGCCAGTCTCGCTGTTTTGCGCCGGGAACTACGATCCCTAAAAATGCGATCACGGCGATGGCAGCATTGAAATACCGCATCAAGGCGGTTTGTGTTCCGAGATATGACGCTCGAGCACAGGTGATTCCGGGCTCGACCCAGCGCAACGATGCGATCCATGTCAGTGCGAAAACGCCCAGGCCGAGTGCGTTCCAGACACACACGTTGGCGATCACGGCGTCATCGACGGGCAGGCCTTGCGTGACGGTCGGAAGGATGCAGGCGACCGTAATAAAATATTGAAAAAGGGCCGAGGCGGTCGCAAGCATACTCGGAAGTTTGTCGAGGACCGCATAGGCGAACAGCACCACGACCAGGACGGCGAACGGGCCGCTGTACGACACGGTGTTCCCGAGTCGATGGAAGAACGAATCGGCAACCGGCCCCCCCAGCGGAATCGAGAGTATCGCATCAAGAAATGCGATGGAGGTAATGCCGACCACTGCAGCGATCGCGAAGGCCAGAGAAACGGTGCGAGCATCATTCCGGGCTTTCTTCGGATCTTTGGCGAGTGATTCACCTGCGGTTGCCTCTTGGCGATACCGCGTAGCAAACCAGTCTCGGGCGGTGAGCGCGAGCAGCCATGCTGCGGCATACACGGCGAATCCCCATCGCAGGGCGGAAGCGACGGCGCGAGTGTCGGCAAAGTGGGCCGCGGCCATCATCGGGATGGTTGCAGTGAATGCCGTCAGCCAAGCGTCGGCCCGCGATACCCCGCTTTCGCGAGCGATCGCGATTGCCGCGATCATGCACAAGCCCAAGCCCAGCCATGCCGTCCAATCAAAGTGAAGGAACAACTCAGGCAGTGGTTCGGCGGGCGGCACCTGGATGGACAACTCGAGCCACAACGCCATCAAAAAGCTGGTGGCCGCTCGAGCGGTTACAGCGATGCACAGCAGGATCACGATGCAGACGTCAGCCGAGGGCCAGAAACATGCGAGCAGTCGTTGAGCGGCTTGCGATCGCTTGGACAAGATTCGGAGGCTGGTCCACCCGAGATTCCAAGCTGCCAGCGCTGCCACTTGCCATTGCAGATGACGCGGGGCCAAGAGGTTGTTGTCCCACCAACGAGTGCGTTCGCAGAGGGCGGCACAATCAAGAGCGATGGCGAGACTGCTTGCGACCTGCGCACCGGCCATGAAGGAGGGGGACCCGGCGGTGATGCTGACGACGAGCCAAGCCAAACTCGTGGCGGCCATCAGTGCGGCCCGAGGTAAAAAGGACTCGCCTGGCGATACCAGAATCAAAATGCCGGCGAGCGTCGCGGCGCTGACCGCCGCCCAGTTCCAGGCGGGAGTCGTCGCCCTGGCAAAAAGTGCGACGTCTTCACGGTTGGAATGCTTTCGAGCGAACCATGCGATGCCCCCACTGCATAACGACGCGATCAACGAGTAAATCGAGAGTGCGGTCGCGATCGGCTCATTCTGCAGCCATTGGTTTCGAATCACTACTTCGCGGACAAACGCGTTGTGCGACGTTGCCTGCAGGATGGCCAACATCGTCATGGCGGCACTGGTCCAGGCAACCGCCGGATGCGGGAGCCAACGCCCCGTGATCATCAGCAGGATGGCGTGGGTGAGCAAGATCGGAGCGGCGATCGCCGAATCGTCACTCAATTGAATGAACCCGACGTACAGCGCGATGAGCGTGCTGGCCGCCATGTGCACGGCCCCGCCAATTCCGAATTGCATTGCATAGTCAGTCATGCCGCGCTTGCGAAGTTGCACGATCGATGCCGCGGCAATCACCATCATGGCCGAGAGCAGCAGGCTTGTGCGGGTCGTGAGCAGTTCTCGCACGAGCGTCGCAGAGGTTACGCTGTTCGCATCCAGTTTGCCCGACGCAAGTGGTACGGTGATCGTGATCGCAACGCTGATGCATGCCAGGGCCGGTGCGCAAAATACGGGCATTTGACCGTAATACGCTAATGCCAACAGCATAGCTCCGTTCATCAGTCCCACGAGGATCAGCAACGAGGGCGTAGGCCAGGCGAGTACGACGCAGACGAGCAAAAGCAGGCCGGCGAACACCGCCACACCGGTTCCGACCGTGCGGTAAATCGTCAGACTCGGTCCCTCGATGTGACGATGTAGGGAAAGGCCGAGCGCCAGGGTTACGGCGGCGTACAGGGAAAGCACGGGTGTGGCGAGTCCCAGCAAATGCCAGGGATCTGACGATCGAACGGCCGTTAAGGCAATGGCCGACGCCAACGAGAAACTGACCAGTCCCAATTTCAGATAGGTCGCAAAGACGACGCGACGCGATAGCTGGGCGCGATGGGAGTTGAAACGTAATTGCTGGAAAAACACCCCGACACTGCAGCCGATCGGAATCGCCAGGATCGCGGACACCGAGGTTAAGTTATTTGCCGCTGGCGCTAAACGATGAATCCATAGCTGGGAGAGGGAAGGTCCTAAAATCCCGATGGCCAGCCAGGGCCACTCCGATCGCAGCAGAGAGCGGGCCCCGAAGTAGCTCATGGTACCGAACGAAACCACGCCGACCGCGACCGCCAACACGTAGACGAGATCCGTCACGGATCGTTGCGATTCATTTTCGCCCGAGAGCGTAACGGCCGCGAGGAAATTCAAGGGTACTAACAAGCTGGCGATGATCAGCACGCCGCGACTGGTCGATTGGAGATTCCATTTGCGAAGGGAGTAGACACCTGCAAAATGGATGGCCGCTGTGACGCACATAAACATCAGGGCCGGAAAGTAGGGGATCGTGTCCTGCAAGGTTGCTCGCAGGCTGATAACGAGCCCAATGGCGCACACGACGATCACGATCCCGCTGATCAACTCCACCCAGCGGATGTTCGATTCTTCCATGAATGCCTGGAGCATGTCGGCCAAGGTGCGTCGCGGTTCGGCCGGAGCGAGGGGCTGTGATGGCGGAGTCGCAGACAGTTTCGGTTCATGCTCGAAGCGCAAGGCTGTCGGCGGCATTGCCCACGTGGAATCGACTTCCGGTGATGGAGTTTTTGGAAGGAGTGACGCCATGACCGGGCTGGCTGCTGAATCATCGAGTGCATCCGCAACGGCAGGAGGAAACGGGTGGATCGCATCGGGCTCAGGGCCTTCAACTCTTGGCAATACGGGCAACACCTCGGGAGCTGTTGCCGAAGGATGCGCCGTCGGTTCCGCAAAGGGTGTTGGAACGGACGGTAATGCCAGATCCGGAATGGTCGGAGTCGGAGCGGGCAAGGGTTCCACACTGGGAACACTTGCTTGTGCGCCGACGTAGCGAAGGTCGGCTGCGATCGACTCCGCGGCAGCCTGGTAAGCGGTTGCGTCAAGGATGCCTAGCTGTCGCAGGCGGATGAGTTGACGCTGTGTTGCCTGCAAATCACGAACGTACGAGGCAAGTTGAGCCATCTTGACGGTCAAGCCGCATCGGCGACAGAGGTTGCCGATCACGCCATGCGGATCATGGCAATAACTGCACTGCGTGCCGTTCATCGGCCCGCG
>JBJOLO010000086.1:0-11983 GCA_046045565.1 Planctomycetota bacterium
CGCGCTGAACGAACAAATCAACACCGAGTTTTATTCCTCGTACAACTATCTGGCGATGTCGGCCTATTGCGACCGCATCAATTTCCGAGGCTGCGCGAATTGGCTTCGGGCGCAGAGCCAGGAAGAGTATTCGCATGGCATGAAGCTGTATGCGTTCATGCTCGCGCGGCACGGTCGCGTGGTACTCCGCGACATCAAGACGCCTCGCACGGATTACGATTCCATTCCGCAAGTGTTCGAGCAGGCATTGCATCAGGAACTGGAAGTGAGTCGTCGCATTGACTCGCTGTATGAGCTGGCCTTTCGCGAAAAGGCCTTTGCGGCACTCGTGGAATTGCAATGGTTCATCGCCGAGCAAGTGGAAGAGGAGCGTTCGGCAAGAGACATTGTTTCGAAGTTCGAACTCGTCAAGAACGACCCCTCGGCGTTGCTCGACCTCGATCGCGAACTCGGCTCGCGTCAACCTGCGCCGGAACCATCGGCTGAAGCTTCAGCCGAAGAATGAACGGGGCGGAAACCGAACGCCTCGATTCGACCACCGCTGCGGCATGCCTCGAGGCCGCGGAGCGGATTCGGAAGTCGCGCACGGCGGTCGCATTCACCGGGGCGGGGATCAGCACCGAAAGCGGGATCCCCGATTTTCGCTCGCCGGGCGGCGTGTGGGCGACAAGTTCGCCGGTTCTGTTCAGCGACTTCTTAGCGGATCCGTTGGCTCGTGCGGAGTATTGGCGTCAAAAAGCGACGTCGCACCGCGACTTTGCCGCCAGCCAACCAAACGCCGGCCATCTGGTGCTCGCACGCTGCGAGGCCGCAGGACTGCTTCGCGGAGTGGTGACGCAAAACATCGATGAGCTCCATCAGCAGGCCGGCAGCGTGAAGGTGCTGGAGCTCCATGGCACCGCACGTAAAGTCGCATGTCTGGAGTGCGAGTGGCGCGACGATGCGGGACACTGGAACGAATGTTTTCTGCGAGATGGAATCGTCCCTGATTGCCCCTCCTGCGGCGGCGTCATCAAACATGCGACCGTGTCGTTAGGCCAGCAGTTGCCGCCAACCGTTCTGATGCAGGCCAGTCAGTGGAGCCGGCAAGCGGACCTGTTTCTCGCAATCGGATCCTCATTGGTCGTCGAACCCGCAGCTCGACTGCCCCGCGTCGCACGCGATCATGGCGCGTGCCTGATCATCATCAACCGCGATCCTACACCGCTGGACGACCGCGCTGACATCGTGATCCGCGCCTCGATCGGCAGTGTGCTTACGGCAATCGAAAGCGTGCTCTTTCCGGGGTAAGGATACGCAGGCTACCCCTCCGAGTCCGACGGCAAAAATTCAGAAAGCGTCGGCAGATCAGGCGACTTCGCGTCAAGCTGTCGCGAACACTAATTGCGTGCAATGAAATTCACACATGCCCGGGCCTGACGATCTTCCACCTGCCTCGCGAGACCGACACATCGGCCAGCGGGATCGAATGCCGTCCACTCCGAACCTATCGGCACGGAGGGCGAGTCGACTGTCATTCCTACGGCGAACCTTTCGCATGCATCGTGGTCTAACGGCAAGCGGGGCATCTCCGGAAATGCAACCTCGGGTTGCAAAAGATGGGCCGCAACGGAATCCCGCTCGAGTTGCTCCAAGGAGACCGCATCTTCAAGTCGAAACGGGCCCACTGCTGTGCGGACCAGCGCGGTCATGATCGCTTCGGTTCCAAGCGATTGGGCGATATCCCGTCCGAGGCTTCGCACATACGTCCCCGATCCGCAAGTAATCTCGACGGTCCAGTCCGGGTATGCGTACTCGATGGTTGTCAGCGCATGAATTTCGACGGGGCGTGCAGCGAGCGTGACCAGATCGCCGCGACGCGCCAGGTGATAGGCGCGCTGGCCTTTGACCTTGATCGCGGAAAAGCTTGGCGGGCGCTGAGAAATCGTGCCGAGAAACCGAGGCAACGCTGCCTCCAGTTGCTGAATCGTGGGAATCGGCGGTGAATCGAGCAACTCGACTTCACCCTCAATATCTTCGGTGTCGCTTTTTCTTCCCAAAGCGAAACGAGCTCGGTACGACTTCGTTCCCCGCTGGAGGTGTTCAATCAAGCGGGTTGCCTTGCCGACGCACACGATGAGCACACCGCTGGCGATTGGGTCGAGCGTACCGGCATGGCCGATTTTCGCGGGCGCGACCTGACGCTGCACACAATTCACGGCTTCGCGCGAGGAGATGCCTGACGGCTTATGGAGATTGAGCATACCTAACCATTCGGGCGGATTCTGTTTACGGTCCATGGTTACCTATACTTGAGCTGCCCTCGATGGCCGCATCTTTTCTGCCGCATTTTGTCGCGCACCGACGATGGCGGAGGGACAGGGAATTCCTTCGACATCGAAGGTGGACTATAAAAAGGGAATGAGCGAACACACACCATTGATTCGACTGCGTCGCCTGCGACAGCACCCGGGAATCCGCAAATTGGCTCGCGAGACCAACCTTTCGCCGAGCCAATTCGTCCTACCTCTTTTTGTGCGGCCGGGAGAGAACATCAGACAACCGATCGGCGCGATGCCCGGCCACAGCCAATTGTCCGTTGACCAGATGGCCGTGGAAGTCCGGGAAGCGCGGGCCCTGGGCATCGGCGGAGTCATCCTCTTCGGCATCCCCGCCGCCAAGGACGGACTTGGCACCGACTCGTACGCCGACGACGGCATTGTGCAGCAGGCTGTCCGCGTTGCCAAGGCCGAGGCCGGCGACATGGTGGTCATGACCGATGTTTGCTTCTGCGAGTACACCGACCATGGACACTGTGGCGTGCTGACCAAGCACGCGGGCCGCTACGACGTGGACAACGATGCCACACTGCAACTGCTGGCCAAACAGGCGGTGAGCCACGCAACGGCGGGTGCCGACCTGATTGCCCCCAGCGGCATGATGGACGGGATGGTCGGGGCGATTCGACAGGGACTTGATCAGGCCGGCTTCAAGCACATTCCTATTTTGAGCTACGCGGCAAAATACGCGAGCGGCTTCTACGGACCGTTCCGCGAGGCGGCGGAGAGCGCGCCGCAGTTCGGTGATCGGCGCGGCTATCAAATGGATCCGGCATCGTCCGCCGAACAAGCCATGCGCGAGATTGAACTCGATATCGCCGAAGGCGCCGACATGATCATGGTCAAGCCGGCGCTCGCCTACCTGGACATCCTGCGGATGGCCCACGAACGATTCCCGGCCTTGCCCTTGGCTGCCTACAACGTGTCGGGGGAGTACAGCATGGTGAAAGCGGCTGCCGAACGCGGCTGGATCGACGAACGCACGATCGCACTCGAATCGTTGACGGCGATCGTCCGGGCAGGCGCTCGCATCGTGCTCACGTACTGGGCCAAGGATGCCGCGCGATGGCTGGTATAACGGGTTGCCGTCACGTAACCGCGTCTGCTGGCCCGCGGCGCAGGCATGCGAATCGTTCGTAAATGAGGACCGCGAGCGCGGGTCCGTCGTTTTGATTTCCGTCCCGTCCCACTTTTGAGAGCGAGCAAGTAAGGCATGGAACGCAGCAAGAGCAAAGCGATTTTTCAGCGGGCCCGAGAACTGATGCCCGGCGGCGTCAATAGTCCCGCACGCGCGTTTGGCGCCGTGGGTGGTGAACCGCTGATTTTCGAACGTGGCGAAGGCGCTTACCTGTTTGACGTCGATGGCAACCGACTGATCGACTACATCGGCTCCTGGGGCCCGATGATTTTAGGACATTGCCATCCTGTCGTGGTCGAGGCGATCCGCGACGCGGTGGGACGAGGCACCAGTTTCGGTGCGCCGACGCCGGGCGAGAATATCCTGGCCGAACTGATCATCGAAGCCGTGCCGTCGATCGAGATGGTGCGACTGGTGAACTCGGGCACGGAAGCGACGATGAGCGCCATTCGACTGGCACGAGGCTTCACCGGCCGCGATGTTATCGTCAAGTTCGCCGGAAATTACCACGGGCACGTCGACAGTTTGCTCGTTGCTGCAGGCAGCTCCGCAGCCACCCTGGCCGTACCCGACTCGCCCGGCGTCACCCGCGGAACCAGTGCCGATACGTTGGTGGTGGAGTACAACGACTGCAATGAAATCGCTGAAGCATTTGCGAGCCATGGAGACCGTATCGCTGCCGTGATCATGGAACCCGTCGTCGGTAATATGGGGTGCGTGCGCCCGACATCGGAGTTCCTCAAAGCGACAAGGCAACTGACGGAGAAACACGGAGCACTTTTGATTTTTGATGAGGTGATGACCGGTTTCCGTGTGGCCTACGCCGGCGCACAGTCGCTGCTGGGGATCAAGCCCGACCTCACAACGCTTGGAAAGATCGTCGGTGGCGGCATGCCGATCGGTGCTTATGGCGGCCGCGCTGACGTCATGCGCTGCGTGTTGCCTGCGGGAAAAGTATTTCAAGCCGGGACGCTGAGCGGCAACCCGATTGCCACCGCAGCGGGTGCCGCAACGCTGCGACTGTTGCGAGACACGAATCCGTACCCGCGCCTCGAACAGATCGGTAAGCAACTGATGGATGGGCTGACCGCGGCAGCCAAGCAGGCTGGAATCCCGCACGCCAGCGAACGCGTCGGCAGCATGATGACCTTTTTCTTCGCACCCGGGCCGGTGACAAGTTGGCAAACCGCTAAGGTCTGCCGCACCGATCTGTACGCGCGATTCTTCTGGGGACTGATCGAACGCGGCGTCTATTTCCCGTGCAGTCAGTTCGAAGCCTTGTTCCTGTCCGCAAAGCACTCTGACGACGACATCCAACACACCGTCCAGGCGGCGCGGGAAGTATTTGAGACGCTAAAAGCTTCCTAATCGTACGCGGAACAACGCCACCGCACCTGCAGCCGGCCGCGGCTTGCTTATCGACGAACCGGAATCGCTTCCTGGCGATGTGCAGCCGACTTCGCGTCGCCCGCATCCTCAGGAGGGCGGCAGCGTCTTTGGTTCCTCAGCGTAACTCGGCCGATAGTAATCGGGTGCGAAAGCGAACGGCTCAACGTGCTTGCCCGCTAGATGCAACTGCCAGGCAAGCTGAGCAACCGAGGACGCTCGGGGCTGCCAATCCTCTTCGACACCGAGAATCGCGTCGCCCGGCAAACGGGCCCGAACGCAACTCACCCCGGGACCGGCGACCCGGTCGTTATTGCGTCGCTGGAGCCACGGATCGATATCCACCAGTTCGGTTGGCGAAAGTTGCGCGACGGCTCCCCCTGCGTCCCGATGGAAAAGGCCAACGTAAAGCTGGGATCGAAGCGCATCCATCACCACCCAATAGCGGGAGTCCCGAGTCGGGACCTGACGCGCGATCGCAGCCAGGGTATCAACGCCCATCAGCTTGATTTTAAGGGCATAGGCAATCACCTTCGCCGTTGTCACGCCCACGCGCAGCCCCGTGAAGGAGCCCGGCCCCTGCGTGACGGCCACGGCCCCGATGTCGGCCATCGAGCAACCGGCCAGTTCGAGCGTCTGGGCGATCGTCGGAGCCAGACCTTTGGCCGAACGCATGGATGACGGGATCCCCTGTTCGGCGAGCGTCACACCCTCAGATGCAACGCATGCCGATCCGCTGAACCCGGATGTTTCGAGAGCAAGAATCTTCATGTCCGCCGGCCGGAAACTTGACAAAGTGAATGGCTAATTAGCCGGAAAAGCTGCGACTCGGTAGGAGTGGCGCTGCTTGACCGTAAAAAAGGCCAACCCTACACTGACGGAAGTATAGTCATTGCAACAACGTTTCCAAATCTGGGGGCGGCTGTTCGCGTTCACGCGCGACAGTGTCTGGGGGGAAAGGCGAGCGAGTGTGAAGCGAGCGCTGATCAGCGATATCCATGCCAACTTGGAGGCACTTCGAGCCGTTCTGGGCGACATTCGTCAGCAAGGAATCTCGGAGATCATCTGCCTCGGTGACGTCATCGGGTACGGGCCCAATCCATGTGAATGTCTTGACGAGGTGATTCGCTGCGCCAAGATCACGATCCTAGGCAATCATGATCAAGCGGCGATCTTTGATCCCTCGGGGTTTAATCCGGTTGCGCTACGCGCCGTGTACTGGACCCGGGAGCAATTGAACGAGCGAGGCTCGCCATCCGCGATCAACAAACGCTGGGACTTCCTCGGTGAGTTGCCGGTGCGCTATCGCGATGGCCAGGACTTGTTCGTGCACGGCTCATCGCGAGAACCGACCAACGAGTACGTGTTTCCTGAAGATGTCTACAACAACAACAAAATGGAAACGTTGTTCCAAAAGGTCGATCGCTATTGCTTCCAGGGTCACACGCATATCCCGGGCATCTTCACCGCCAAACGCGACTTCGTCACACCGGAAGATTGCAACTACGAGTACGCGTTGACCGGCGACAAGATGATGGTGAACGTCGGCTCCGTCGGCCAACCTCGTGATGGCGATCCTCGCGCCTGCTACGTGGTGCTAACCGATCAATCGCTCAGCTTCCGTCGCGTGGAATATGATTTCGAAGTAACAGCGCAAAAGATTTACGATATCCCGGACCTCGACGATATGCTGGGAGATCGCATTAAGTCTGGCCGATAACGGTTGCGTTGGCCGGTCGATGCCCGGCTGCGAGCATCCCGCTGCGAGTGCTCGTTTACCCATCGTTCCCGCCACGAACTACTTGCGAACACCTTCCCCGCCCAGCCGCGAGAAATTCAAACCGCGAGAACCGCCAGTCGCGGACACAGATCGCTTGGCCTTGACCCGCGTCGAAAAAAACCTAGAGTTCCGCCCTTTCCCTGAGGCATGAGGTTTCTCCTTGAAGCGTGCGATCGTTAGCGACATCCACGGAAATCTGGAAGCGTTGACTGCCGTACTGGCGGACATCGCGGCGCAGCAGATCGATACGATCTACTGCCTGGGCGACATCATCGGATACGGCCCCAATCCGTGTGAATGCATCGACCTCGCCCTGCAGTTCAAGGTCTGCGTGCTGGGAAATCACGATCAGGGAGCCCTGTTTGACCCGGAAGGTTTCAGCAGCGGTGCCGAGCGAGCCATTTTTTGGACGCGTCGACAACTCGAAACGGCTGCCGACGGCGACGCTAACGAACGTCGCTGGAATTTCTTGCTCGACATGCCCCGGATCGTCAACGAAGACAATCTCATGTTTGTCCACGGGTCAGCTCGAAACCCGCTCAATGAATACGTTTTTCCGGAAGACATCTATCAGCCGAAGAAACTGGAAAAAATCTTTTCGATCATTCCGCGACATTGTTTCCAAGGGCACACACATGTTCCGGGCGTGTTCCTTGAGGGCAATCGGTTCATGCCGCCGCACGAGATCGGACACCGTTATCATCTCGGCAGCGAAAAAGCGATGATCAATGTCGGCAGCGTGGGCCAACCACGTGACGGAGATCCCCGCAGCTGTTACGTCGTGCTCGACGGAAATCAGGTGGAGTTCCGCCGCGTCGCGTATAACCTCGAGGCGACCTGCTCGAAGATCTACGCGATCGAGGAGCTCGAAAACTTTCTGGGCGATCGCTTGCGAGAGGGCCGTTAAGTACCCGAGCGTTCCATTCAGGCACTGCCACGACGTGTCGTCAGCCAGACGCTCGCCATGCCCTCGTGTCACGCCCTCGGGTTGCGCGTCTCGTCGTGATCGAACAAAAATGCAAGGCGACTTGGGCTGATCGCCGTGGCCAGTTTTTGTTCTTCATTTGGCGGGTTGCCGCCATTTCTTGATTATTCGCACGATCCAAGCGGCCGACGCGAGAACTTGCCCGGCAGCTGCCGAAAGCGGACCTGATTGCTGGGGCTTGGTGGGGGTGAAACCGAGGCGGGGCCCGCGGATCTGCGAGGAATTTTCGATTTGTTTTCCGACCGGCATGGCCCGATTTGCGTCGATCTCCCCCAGCCCGCCTTCGCCGTCGGAACGGCGTTCCCGGACAACCTCACTGACCTGGCCGGTCGGCCTTGGGGGCGCAGCCTTTCGGGACGATCTGGCGGGTCAGGTGGCCTTTGCAAAGGCTGCCGCCTGCAACAGAATATCCCGTGGGAACGACTGGAACGTTCTCGTCGTGCGATTCGCATCGCTCCGCTGAGGCACAACCGTACCCGGCCAATTGGGGTTGGGGATTACGCGTTCAGCGGTCGATATGATTGGCGATCCCGCACGTGGCTGAGGCGGCACCGTAGCGGCCTTATCGATCCCTGCCCTTCCGAAAGGCCTGTTTGCCGTGGACAAGCGTTTTTTACTATTCATCGCTCTTTCGTTCGGCATCATCGTTACCTGGTCGGTCGCGAGGGTAAAATTCGGTCCGCCACCGAAACCCGTCGCAGCGAATCCGAATGAGGCGAACCAGGACGGTACTGCAGCAGAGCAGGACGCGGCCCAAGCGGGGACGCCCCAAGGTGAAAACCAGGCGAGCGGCAAAGGCAGTGAGCCCAGTGCAGGCGAGCCCGGTGGAGGCGAGCCCGGCGTAAAAGACCCAGCGAATGCCAAGCCGGAAAGCGGTGTCCAGGATCCCGCGATCTCTGCAAAAGATCCGAACGCACCGGCCACAACGGGTACCGATGCAGCAACTGCTGAATCCAAGGCCGACGAGAACGACGGCAAAATCAAGACCACGGTGGCACCTGCTCGTTGGGCCAGTCTTGGCTCGGTGGACGCAGCGAGCGGCTATCGCATGCTCGTCACCTTCAGCAGTCGTGGTGCTGCGGTGGAGCGGGTGGAACTAAGCAGCGAGCGTTATCACGATCTGGAACATCCGCACGGCTACGTCGGCGATCTGGCACTCACGGCGCTCGCGGACGGTGGCTGCCGCGTTGGCGTGGTTGGCGGGGGAACGCCCGCTGCGAGAGCAGCATGCGTTGAGGACCCAAGCCAAGTCGGCCTGCGGGTCGGCGATGAACTGCTGCAATTCCATGGTCAACCGGTGACCAGCCCGAGTGCCTTCCATTCGATCTTGGAGAACTCGCGAGTCGGCGAAATTCTCGAACTGCTTCTGCGTCGCGACGGAAAAGAATGGACCTACAAACTCACCACCGCGCAGAAACCGATGGAGGTGATCCATCCGGAGGCAGAATCGAAAGGCGGTTTGTCGCTCGGTTCCTACACCCTGACGCTGGACAGCATCGAGTCTGCCGGCAAGGCGGTGGTGGTCCCGAACGGTGCAAACGAGATTCCGAACTTGCCGCCGCTCCGGACCAGTCACTGGGAGTTGGCTCAGGCGGACGAGAGCCAGGTCGAGTTCCGATATCGCATTGGCGAGCGGGACATGGAGAAGATCAACAAGCCCGGTGCGCTGGAGGTTCGCAAACGATTCCGACTCGAACCGGTCGATGCTCAGGCAACCGACATTCGCGGTGCCGGCTATCACCTGACGATGGAAGTCGAAATCGTCTCCTTAGGCGAAAAACCGCTTCGAGTTGCGTACCGCCTGGACGGACCACAAGGTTTGCCGCTCGAGGGCTGGTGGTACGCGACGAAAATCAGTCCGGGCTGGGGCGGCGCCGGCGCGAGGGATCTCGTCTGGCGCACCAACCGCGGCTCGTATCAACTCATGTCTGCGGCTGCCCTGCACAAGGAAGTGACCGGCAAGAAACAGGGGCGGAGCAGCCAGTTGTTCGCCGAGGAAGCGAAGTCCGACGCGCGGACGATCCGCTTCATGGGCATCGACACGCAGTACTTCTCTTCCATCCTGTTACCGAAAACGGCTGAGGATGCGGTCTTCCAACGGGGACTTGCCACCGCAGCCAGCGACCCGGAGGAACTCGAGAAGGCGCTGAACAAAAAACTCAACATCTCGTTTCAAGTGATCAGCGAACCGAAAACGATCACGGCCGACGCCTCCATGCGTCAGGACTTCACGATCTTCACCGGCCCGAAAGAGCCGGCCGTGCTGGCCACGTATGATGTCGGGGAGTTGATCGAGTACGGTTGGTGGTGGCCGGTCTCGAAACTGTTGGGCGCGATTTTGAAGTCGTTTTACTGGCTGATTGGTAACTACGGCATCTCGATCGTGCTGCTGACGATTGTGGTGCGAACCTGCATGTTGCCGATCAGCTTCAAGATGACCAAAAACGCGCAGCGTATGCAGGCGCTTGCGCCGGAAATGAAAATCATCTCCGAGAAATACAAGAACGATCTGGAAAAGAAAAATCGCGCGGTCCAGGAACTTTGGAAGAAGCACAACGTCAATCCGCTCAGTGGATGCTTATTGGTTTTCTTCCAGTTGCCGGTTTTCGCAGGTCTGTATCGCTTGCTGGCCACCGACATTACCCTGCGTCAATCGCCGCTGATTTCGGGTATGCAATGGTGCTCCAACCTCTCGGGCCCTGATGAACTTTGCCGCTGGCCCGCCGTCTTGCCAGCGTTCCTGACCAGTGAAACAGGCTGGCTCGGCCCCTATCTGAACATCCTTCCGTTGGTGACGATCGCCCTGTTTATCATGAACCAACGATTGCTCACGCCGCCGCCGACGGATGAGCAGCAGCAGATGCAGCAAAAGATGATGACGTTCATGATGCTGTTTTTTGCCGTGATGTTCTTCAAGGTACCAAGCGGATTGTGCTTGTACTTCATTGCGTCGAGCATCTGGACGTTGGCTGAGCACAAGGTGCTGAAAAAGAACAAGCTCGCTCCGGCAGCAGCCTTAGCGACCACGGCACGCGGAAAATGATTTCGGGCATCGACGACACGATCGTAGCCATCGCCTCGCCCTCCGGCGGCGCGGTGCGAGGTATCGTGAGACTGACCGGTCCCCGCTCGATCGACTGCGCGAACCAGAGCTTTCTCGCCGATGCCGTGCCCCTCGATCAACTCCGGCAATCTTCGGTGAGCACCGGGTGGGTGCGGGTCCACGACCTGAATCAACCGATCCCCTGCTCCGCCTACGTCTGGCCCGGAACAAGAAGCTACACGCGACAACCGTCGGTGGAGTTGCACCTACCCGGCAGCCCGCCGCTCCTTAGCGCCGTCGTACAGCAACTCTGTCGCCATGGGGCACGACTAGCCAAGCCGGGCGAGTTCACCTTGCGCGCGTTCCTCGCCGGTCGCATCGACTTAACGCAAGCCGACGCGGTGCTGGGAATCATCGATGCCGCCGATCAGGCGGAACTTGGAACCGCATTGAAACAAATGGCCGGTGGTGCCGCCGCCCCTTTCGCCGAGCTGCGGAATCAGGTGCTCGACCTGCTCGCCCAACTTGAAGCAGGCCTCGACTTCGTCGAAGAAGATATCCGGTTCATCGAACAATCGGAAACCCGAGACGCATTGGCCGCCATTCGCATTGCTGCGCAGCAATTGGCATCACAACTCGAACAACGCCATGACACTCGCTGGCTTCCTCGCGTCGTGCTTTGCGGTCCGCCCAACGCCGGAAAGAGCAGCCTGTTCAACGCGCTCTGCCATGAAGATGCGGCCCTCGTGGCCGACCAGGCCGGCACCACGCGCGATTACTTGACGAAAGTTGTCACCTATCGCGGCATCGCGTTTCAGTTGATCGACACCGCGGGGGTCGACGACACCCCGATCTCGGAACTCGACCAACAGGCACGCCATGCGGGATCCGCGCAGCGATCCGCCGCACAACTCACGCTGCAATGCGTAGACGCCTCCCTGCCGATCGCGGATGGGCACATCGCCCCAGATTCAACTGGGCACTCGCCTCCGTCCCCCGCTCAAGCCAACACGATCGTCGTGCTCTGCAAGTCGGACTTGGCGAATCGTCAGTCTGGGAGCGGCTGCATATGCACAAGCACCAAGACCGGCTTCGGATTGACGGAATTGCGTGATGAAATGGTCGCTCGCTTAACCGGCTCTGCCTGCGAGGCACCGATCCTTGCGGCCACACTCGATCGGTCGCGCGACTGCCTTCGGCGTTTCGACGAGGCGCTGGAGCGGGCGGCCGAGTTCGCGGCTCAGTCGGCCGGTGACGAACTGATAGCCATGGAACTCCGACTCTCCCTCGACGAACTCGGCCAAATCGTCGGTGCCTTCGTCACCGACGATCT
>JBJOLO010000132.1:0-4803 GCA_046045565.1 Planctomycetota bacterium
ATCGCGGTGCGTCACAATCGACATCGATGTCGTGCACTTCGGTGTACAAGAACGTTACTCCACCGGTGGCAAACTTGGGCACATCGGCGACTGCTGCCAGGCCTTCGGGTGACGCGAGCAACCGATCGAAGTCCTCGCGCGTGTCCATGTAGAGTTCAGCGATTAAATAGTACGGCGGCTTGCTTCCATCCGGCGTGTCAAGCGTCTTGCCGATGGTCCATTTCTTCAGGCCCTTCATCCGCCGGGCGATCGGAATATGGACCTCATGGTAGTACTTGTCGAAAGCACCGGGATCTTCCGGATGGCCGTACAGAACGAGTAGTCGAATCATAGCGGCAGATTATCGAGCGTAGTGTGGAGAACGTCAATCCAACCCGGGGTGGATCGAGGTCTGCTTTTGTCCTTGTGATTGCTCCACGTCGGTATTACGTTATCGTAGGGCTTGGGTATCGGGCCCAACCATAGCCTGCTTGATTTTCCTCCCTTCACCATGATGTTGTCGGAGCGCTGACGCATGGATCGACGATGGTTTTTGTCACCGGTTTTCTCGCTGCTTTTGGCGGTATTTTTGACGCTCGTGGGCAGCAGGCAATCCCAAGCGGCCGATCCGAGCGAATCACCGATTTCGTTCAATCGCGACATTCGATCGATCCTCGCCGAGAATTGCTTCGCCTGTCACGGTCCTGACCAGAACAAGCGCGAAGCCAATCTGCGGATTGATACGGAAGCCGGCTCACGCGAAAAACGCGACTCAGGCACCGTCATTGTGCCGGGAGACCCGGACGCCAGCCTGCTGATGCAGCGCATTTTGAGCGACAACCCGGAGGAACGCATGCCTCCCCCATCGACCGGCAAGAGCATAACGCCGAAGCAAGTCGCGATGTTGAAACGCTGGATCGCCTCGGGCGCCTCATGGGAACAGCATTGGTCGCTCATCCCTCCCCGCCGCACCGAACCGCCTCGCGTTACCAACGAGGCATGGATCCGAAATCCCATCGATCGATTCATCCTGGCACGACTTGAAGCCCTGCAACTCACACCGTCGCGTGACGCTGATCGACGCACGTTGGCTCGACGATTGTATTTCGACTTACTCGGCCTGCCTCCTTCGCATGAGCGTGTCGAGGCCTTCGTCGCCGATCCATCGCCGGATGCCTACGCTCGCCTTGTCGATGAACTGTTGCGTTCGGAGCATTTCGGCGAGCGCATGGCGCTGTACTGGCTTGATCTGGTTCGCTATGCCGATACCGCCGGCTACCACAGCGACAACCATCGCGATATCGCCCCCTATCGCGATTACGTCATCCGCGCGTTCAACAGCAATAAACCGTTCGATCAGTTCACACGCGAACAACTGGCGGGAGACCTGATGCCGAACGCCACGAACGAACAGCGCATCGCCTCGGGATTTAATCGCCTGCTCCAAACCACCGAAGAAGGTGGAGCGCAACCCAAGGAATACACCGCCAAGTACGCCGCGGACCGCGTGCGCAACACCAGCGTCATCTGGCTCGGATTGACCATGGGCTGCTCCGAATGCCACAACCACAAATACGATCCGCTCACGACCAAAGACTTTTATTCATTCCAGGCGTTCTTTGCCGACGTCGCCGAGAGGGCGGTCGGGCGGCAAGATCAGACGCCGATTCCCACCACCGATCAGGAGCAGCAGGTCGCTGCGATCGATCAGCAGCTAGCCGCACTGCGGGCGGCGTTGTGGAAGCCGAATCCCGAATGGGATGTCGAGCAGCAAAAGTGGGAAGCTGCCCTGCGAGCGGAATTGCTCGCGCAGCGATCGCACTGGGGTGTCGTCAAACCGGAAAAGTCGGAATCGACCGGCGGCGCAACCCTCACCGCGCTCGACGACCTGTCAATCCTCTCCAGCGGCACCAATCCCGAGAAGGATACGTTTACCGTGACCATACGGCCGGATCGGGACAAGATCACCGGGATCCGACTGGAAGCGCTGACCCACGAGTCGCTGGCCAACAAAAGTCTGGCCCGGGGCAATGGAAATTTTGTTCTCACCGAATTCCAAGTGGAAATCGCTCAGGAGGGAAGCGATCAACGGCAGCCGGTCAAGATCGTCGCCGCCGTCGCCGATTTTTCACAGGAATCGTACCCCGTCACCCATGCGATCGACGGGAAACCTGATACGGGTTGGGCTGTTTCGGGACACCAAATGGCTGCCAACCGGAAAGCGGTCTTCACCTTCGAAAAGCCGATCGATGTTCAACCCGGTACACGGTTGATCGTCCACATGCGACACGACTCAGCGTTTGGTCAGCATGTAATCGGCCGCTTCCGCCTGGCTCTGTCATCCACCGACAAGCCGCCGCTCGGCGATTCCCTGCTACCCGAGGATGTGGCGGGCATCGTCCGCTTGGAGGCATCCGCGCGCAACGCGGAACAGCAGCAGAAGCTCCTGAAATATTTCCGCGACGTCTTCGCCGGAACGGCACCGTTGCGAGAGCAGATCGCATCGCTGACGAGTCAACGCGAGACGATCACCAAGGCATTCCCGTTGACGCTGGTGTCGATGTCCGTGGCGCCCCGGATGGTTCGAGTGCTTCCTCGTGGTAATTGGTTGGATGATTCCGGCGAGGTGGTGGAGCCGACGACTCCCGAAGTATTCGGACCGTTGGGTGTAGTCGGTCGTCGGCCTACTCGACTGGATCTCGCTGATTGGATGACGAAACCGGACAATCCGTTGGTGGCTCGCGTGTTTGTCAACCGGCTGTGGAAAATCAGTTTCGGCCAAGGCATTGTCAAAACGGTCGAAGACTTTGGCACGCAAGGCGAGCTTCCCTCGCATCCCGAACTTTTGGACTGGCTGGCAGTTGAGTTCCGCGAGAGCGGTTGGAATGTGAAACAGATGATGAAGCTGCTCGTCACGAGCCACACGTACAGGCAGTCGTCGCTGGTCGATGCCAAGTTGCGAGAGCTCGATCCCAATAACCGCTTGCTGGCTCGTCAATCACGATTTCGCGTCGATGCGGAAGTCGTTCGGGATAACGCGCTGGCAATCAGCGGCCTGTTGTCTCCGAAGATTGGCGGTGCGAGCGTGAAGCCGTATCAGCCCGCCGGTTATTGGGCCAATCTCAATTTCCCAACGCGCGAATGGCAAAACGACCACGGCGAAGACCTTTATCGGCGAGGCCTTTACACGTACTGGTGTCGCACGTTTTTGAATCCCAGTCTGCTCGCATTCGACGCGCCGACGCGGGAGGAATGTACTGCGGATCGGGCTCGTTCCAATACCCCGCTGCAGTCGCTGGTCTTGCTGAATGACCCGACGTACGTCGAAGCGGCACGCGTGTTTGCGGAAACGATCCTTCGCAAAGGCGGTGCGACCGCGGCAGAGCGCATTCACTTTGCGTTCCGCCAGGCGGTGCAACGCGCGGCTCGGGAAGAGGAAATCGCAGCGCTCTCCCAACTCCTGGCCAAGCATCACGAAGAGTACGCACGGGATCCGGCGAGCGCCGACCTGGTAAACAAAGTTGGTGAGCGTCCGATGGCCGCCGACCTCAATCCGGCTGACCTCGCCGCATGGACCAGCGTCGCGCGCGTGATCCTCAACCTCCATGAAACGATCACTCGAAACTAAGCATGACCCGCATTTCAAATCGGAGTACCGTTCGCCCTGATTGTGCCGACGTACGATCGGGGCATCCGCACTCGGGAAATCCTTATTAGCAAGGACAAACGCATGAACCTGGTCGATTGGATCGGCGCGAAGCCGACTCGCAGAACATTCCTGGGACGCACTGCAGCGGGACTCGGTACCACGGCGCTCGGTTCGATCATGGCACCGGGGATGCTGTCGCCAGCGAACGCGGCGACATCGGAGAATGCACGAGGCGTACTCGCGAAACCGCATTTTCCTCCCAAAGTCAAACGAGTTATCTGGCTGACGATGGCGGGCGGACCGTCGCACTTGGAAACATTCGACCCCAAGCCCAAATTGGCGGAAATGCATGGCAAGCCGATGCCGGAATCGTTTACGCAAGGGCAACCGATCGCGCAATTGCAGGGGCAGAAGCTGAATTGCTTCGGGCCTCAGCATCCCTTCAAAAAGTTCGGCAATTCAGGCCTGGAGATCGCCGAGATTTTTCCGCATATCGGATCGGTCGCCGACGAGATCTGCATCATTCGTTCGATGAAAACCGAGGCGATCAATCACGATCCGGCTCATACCTTCATGAACACCGGCACCACGATTTCCGGGCGTCCATCGATGGGGTCGTGGACCTGGTACGGACTGGGTGCCGAGACGGAGAACTTACCGGGCTTTGTCGTGCTCGTGTCCACGGGTCGATCGGGTCAACAACAGCCGATCGCAGCGCGGCAGTGGCACAGCGGCTTTCTTCCTAGTCGCTACCAAGGCGTACAACTGCGATCGAAAGGCGACCCGGTTCTCTACTTGTCCACGCCGCAAGGCGTGACCATGCAACGGCAGCAGGATGTGGTGTCCGCCGTGCAGCAATTGAACAAGATGGAAGATGCGGTGGTCGATGATCCCGAAATCGCCACCCGCGTTTCGCAATACGAAATGGCGTTCCGCATGCAAATGTCGGTGCCCGACTTGATGGACGTTTCTAAGGAAACCGCCGAGACACTCGACGCGTACGGTTGCAAGCCCGGCGATGGTTCCTTCGCCTCTAATTGCCTGTTAGCCCGTCGCTTAGCCGAGCGCGGCGTTCGATTCATTCAACTGTACCACCGCGACTGGGATCATCACGGCAACATTCAGAACGACATCAAGGTTGTTGCTTCCGAAGTCTATCAAGCCTGCGCTGCACT
>JBJOLO010000171.1:0-9910 GCA_046045565.1 Planctomycetota bacterium
CCGCCGCCGTGCTTGGCGCGAGTTACACTACGACACGGGTCTAAATAGACTGGCACGCAAGTCCTGTGCCGACGGTGTCGCGTATCGAAGAAGAAATGGGAGAAGAAATGGGGAAATTACGGAAGCCGGCCACGTCGCCTCGGTCACATTAACTCGGTCACATTACCTAGGCTACGTTGCCGCGGTAACGTTACAGCGGACAAAAAGGGCTTCCGCCGACTTTCCGCCGGGAGTATTCCGATCGATGCCGTGTCGAACATTGTGCCGAGTCTGCACACGTGAACGCACAATGACTGTGCGTTTTACGACGGTGTCGAATCGCCCTTATCGTTTCTTGAGGGTGACCTTGATGCTTTGCTCTTTCCCGTCGCGCTTGATCACGGCCACAACCGTTTGATCGGCTTGCAGTTTTTTCAACACATTGGAGAAGGTTTGAAGGTCGCCGATCGCGTCTTTATCAATGCGCACCAGAATGTCGCCGGCTTTCAAGCCTGCTACGGCAGCAGGACTTTCGGGCACGACCGACTCGAGTTTTACTCCCGGCCCTTGATAATCAAACGCCGGTACGGCTCCGAACAGCACTTTGCGTCCGCTGTCGTTGCCCGAAGTTGCGGGGCCGGTGGAACCGGCGCCTTGGGCGTTGATGCGACTGGTCAGTGGCGGCTCGCGTTCGAGCATGTAGGTCACGGCTTCTTTTAGAAACGATGCGACTTTCACCAGGCCCGCGGCAGAAACTTTGTCGGGCGTATCGGACGGACGGTGATAGTCGCCGTGCATGCCGGAAAAGATTTGCACGGCCGGTACACCACGTTCGATGAAGCTTAACTGGTCGGATCCCGTCGCCGCTTCCGGTACGTTTTTGCTCGGGACGCCTGTCACGAAAGTGCACCCGCGGAAAATGTGCTGCCACTCGTCGGCCGTACCGGTTCCCAGGATCGACAGCGGTTGATCAAGCAGTCGCCCGACGGCGTCGAGATTGATGGCACCGCGCAGTTCCTTGATCGAGAACTTCGGATGCTCGACGTAATGGCGCGAGCCTTTCCGATCGGCCTCCTCGGCCGAGAACGCAACCACGACCAGATTGCGCGGTCCGCCACCCTCGGAAGCGAGAATGCGTGCGAGTTCCAGCATGACGGCGACACCGCTGGCGTTGTCATCCGCTCCGGGATGAATCTTGCCTTCGTTGCCGGCACGGACATCGGGCCATCCTCGACCGAGATGATCATAGTGAGCGCTCAGCACCACCGATTGGTCGCTCCAGTCGGCCCGTTTGCCCGGCAGGACGCCGATTACGTTGACCGCCTCAACTGGTTTGCCATCCGGTCCCTTCGCGACCGTGAATTTCTGGAACCACGTTCCATCGTCGCCGCCCGGCGTTAGTCCAGCGTCGCTCATTGCTTTCGCGATATACTCGGCCGACTGACGCAAACCCGGGGTGCCCAGTCCGCGTCCTTCGCGTTCCGGCGCAGCCAGCCAGTCGACATGCGAGGCCAGCGCGCGGCTGGAAAAGGCAGGCGGCAGTTCGGCGAGCGCCTTACGTGGTTCCAACGCGGGCAATGTCAGACGATCGCTGCGATCGGAACGCAGGTCGACGACGAGCGGCGAGCCCGTGGTATCCCATTGCCCTTTCACCGTGTTCGTCGGCTCGCTGCCCTCAAAGGCCAAGTACGAATACTTGCCGTAATGCGGTAATTTGCGTCCCATCCCCGGCATCGCTTCGACCGGATCGACGACCAACCAGCCGATCGCTTGATCGACTTGCTGAGGATGCCGGCGAATGACGACCAGGGAGTGGTCTGCGAAAGGAACCTTTTCTCCCGCCAACGAAATCGCGGTGCCCCCGTCGAGACGCGTCCAAGACGGTGAATCAGCAAACAGGGGCTTGGCCCAACGGTTTTCCTTGCCGACGATCCATACCGCTCGATCTTTCGGTAGCTCTTTGAGGTCGGTATCAAGTACGACCTCGATCGCGTGTTCGTCGCTCTTCCACGAATCGATCAGCGTGCGGTAGGCATCGAGCGAGTCCTTGGCACTGGAATCACCTGGCAGCACCGCGACGATGCGCGGCTGTCCGAAAATCTGGCCGATAGTGGGGGGAGTCTCGTTTGAATCGAGTTGCCGGAAGAGGTCGAACAGCGGATCGACGGCAAGCGAGAGCGGTTGATCGTTGACGGTGATCTCAATCGGCTTCTGTTTCGCGTCGCTTTCAATCGTCGTGTAAACGGGGCCGCCGGCGGTGTGAATCGCGATTGGAACCTGTAAATGGTAGGCATCCTCCGCTTGAATCTGGTCGAGTGATCCGGTGACGCGGAACATGCTGCCTGCCGGTTCGACTTTCACATTTCGGATAGCGAGTTGCGGGGCGCCGGTTCGCGTGAGCCATTGTTGGAACACGGGGCCGAGTTGTTTTTCGGCGGCCGATTCGAAGGCGGCTTGCAGATCGTCGAATCGAGCTCGCTGTCCGCGATGCTTGCGATAGAAACCGGCGAGTCCCTTGCGGAACGTATCGTCGCCGAGTTCGCGACGCAGCATGTGGAACAGCATCAAGGCTTTTCCGTACCCGACCGCTTCGGTGGCAGCGTTATGGCGCGAGCGGAATTCGACCAGCGGAAAATCGCGGCCCTCCCGCACGTAATCGCGATAACGCTGCAGCGTATTGCGGCGATATTCTCCGCCCGTGCCCCGCTGTTCTTGAATCAGGTGATCGGCCATGTAGGCAGTCAGGCCCTCGCACCAGTTGCCTTGCTCGTAATCGACGAATACCGAGTTGCCCCACCAGTTGTGCAGGATCTCGTGCGGATACGACGAGTGCAGAATGAAGGGGAAGCGAATGACTTGCGAACCGAGCAGCGTAAAGGACGGCATGCCGTAGCCGGTCTCCCAGAAGTTCTCGACCAGCGCAAATTTCGCGTACGGGTACGGTCCGATCAGGCTGCGATACATCTCCAGATAGCGGGCGCCGGTATCCAGGTATTTGCGGGACAGGCTGTCATCCTGCTGCCGGAGAAAGACTTGGATTTCCACGCTTCCCGCGGCGTCGGTCTCGCGATGCAGCGGACCGCCCACGAGGTAAATCTGATCCATCGGGCCTTCTGCCGTCCAACGCGCCCAGCCCTGGCCGTCGCGGGACGAACCTTTGCCCTGGCTGATGACGTGCCAGCCCTCCGGGCATCGTACGTTGAGTGTAAAGCGAATCAGTCGATCGTCGAATTTCGCAACCCACTGGCTGTCTTCGTCCAGGTAGACCCCTTCGTTGCCAACGACGCCGCGCGTTTGCCGGAAGCCTCGCGTGTACTCCTCCTTCTGATCGGACAAACCGAAATCCATTTTGCCCGCGTAGCGAACACGGATCTGGCCCTCGGTGGCAGGTTCGACCAACGTGTACTTTATGGTCGCGCCGGCTTCGTCGGCTTTCGACTTACTGAGTTTCACGGAGGACTGACTTACTTCGAGTGCGGCGTTCAGGGTGAAGCTTGCGCCGGCACGCCGCAACGATCGCGGCAGCTGAATCTGGTCCTCGACGGTCAATTGATGCGTGACCGGATCGATTGTCGCCGTGATATCGTGAGTGACGGGCGGTTCCGAACTCGGATCAACCTTGCTGTTCAGCGTTGCTTTGCTTGCGCCGAGTCCCGGTGACCACTGAATGGTCAGTTGGTCTTCGATGCCGCGTACGCTGCGTCGCAAACTGCGCAGCCAATCGCCGTCCGCAAAGAAGACGGCCGGGATCAGCAGCATGTTCTTGCGATTCTCCGCTTTCAGCTTTTCCAGCACTGCGGGCAACCGGTATTGGGCTGCCAGGCTTTCCGGTTCCTGCTTGTCCTGCTGCCCTTCGCCTGTGGGTGATGTGGCGATACGCAATCGATGGAAGCGACTCTGTTTCGCCAGGGGATCGTTTTCGGCAATGGCGAGCCAGTCCTTGAGTTGTTGCTCCGATGCATCGGGCGGCAGAATCAAGACGGTGGTCCCACCGAAGGGACCCGGGCATCGTGGCAAGGCGTCCGACGTGGCAAAGTTCTCGGGTCGAATGTCGAGCGAAATGGGTTCGACGCTTGCATCGACGGGCGGAGTATCCACAACGGCGACCGCCGCGTCCTGGTTTGCTGCGTACCAGATCGCCTGCATGCGTGCCCATTGCCGCGCACGCGGCGCGTCCGTTGACAGCAAGAGGTAACGCCGCTCGACAGCTTTGGCCGGCTCGCGAAGTTCCAATCCCAAACTCTGGCGAAGTGCAGTTGCCAGTTGCTGTTCCTGTTTCCACAGATCCGTGTCGATCGGCAGGAGTTCTGATCTCACTCCGATTTCGCCATAGGATGCCAATTCGTCTTTCCACCATGGCTCGTCGGACGGACTGGCAAGCACGCGGAGCGACCGTTTGGGTGGCGTGTCCTTACCCCAGGCCTCGGGCAACGGCAGCGGGAAGTCCTTGAGCTTCGAGTACGCCCGCGGTCGCGAGGCGACACCGGCAGCGTCGATACGTTCCGTGAGAAGCGTCCCCGCGGCGGCGACCGTGGCACCTGTTCCCTCGCCCGCCACACACACGCGATGCGGATCGATAGGATAATTGCGCGCTACATATCCCCAGATCTTTTCCAGCGATTCCACGGATCCGCCGATGTCTCCGGAGAAAGAATCGGCCCAATACCAACGTCCGCCGATCCCCATATCCTCTTGCATCTCGCGATAGGGCGGTTCGATTACCACGATGGCGGACTCGTCGCCGAGTCGTGATTTCCAAAGGTCGAGGCCGTCCGCAGCCGTGAGGCCGTCATCGACAAACCAGATCAAGAGGGGTACGCGACGGTCTGCCGAAGCGGTGGCCGGAACATGCAAACGATATTTGACGTCGCGGTGCGCGGTGACGGACCACGTGCCCTCGTTCAAATCGGCGGCCCGTGATTCGGCAACGATCACATAATCGGCGATGGGTGCACCTTGCAGTTCAACCGTGTTGGGGTTGGTCGCGGTGGAGACCGAGATGGTTTTTACAATCGCTTTCGGCTTACGCTGGCGGAATTGATGAACGGTCCCCTCCCAGTACTGACTGTGAAAATCTCCGTTCACGTGCAAGACGCTGTGGCCGGGATACCGGTCGAGTGCCTTCGCGCAGGATTCGCCCATCGAGTTGTCCCACAGCGATTGCGTGCTGTGTAGTCGATCGGTCTCTCGCATCATGCCTGCATGGCCCCGCACGGCGTTGTCAACCCGTCGCCAGTAGTTGTCGGGGTTCGGTAGGAGTTGCTCGGGTGCTTGTTGCTTTTGATCACCCTCGAGTTTCTCGAGCACTTGATCTCCCTCCATCGACAACTTCATGCGAAGCGGACGCGGGAAGTTCGAGGCGACGACCGGGGTTTTTGATTTCTTCGCCAGTTCGATCAGCGGGCGATAGGCCGAGCGGTAGTTCTCCCAGGGCCGCGATTGTTTCAGGAACGTCGCCTCGTCGATTTCGCCCCGGAGGTAGGCATCGAGCGTTGCTTGCACATCACGCTCGAACATCTCCATCGCCAGCGTCACTTGGCCCTTACGCCGCGCGAGCAGGCCCTGGTAAACGGCGAGTTCGATGCGATGCGTGGTCTCATCGGTGTGCGTCTCACCCAAGAACACCACGTCGGCTTTGGCTAATTGATCGAGCAGTTCGGCGAGCGTCAGGACTTGATCGGTCCGCCCGTCCCGAATCGAGATGGAACGCTCCAGCGGGGGCGCCTGCCATCGTTCCTGATCCTCCGCGTAGCTGGAAGATCCGAGGCCAAGCCCAAGCCCGATCATGACTGCCATGAGCGAAATGAATTTGAGCCCGTTATGCAGGACGATGCGGGAAGTCGCTCGCATGATTGTTCCACCTGTTGTGGGTAGAGAGGGCGCGGCTTGATCTCAGGTCGCCGCACAATCGACTGAAAGATTATAGCAAGCTGCCCTCCGTTCGGGCGGCCGACCCTTGCGAGGAATTCGGCGAAAACCGGCCGGATTCAGGTCGGACGAGGCCGCAGCGAGCTGGGCGAGTTCGAAGGGCGACCGCTAGTTGCGCCGCAGGTGTTTTTCGAACCATTCGACGTTGCCACGCATGCAGTCCAGAATCAGGCGAGGTTCATCGATGCTGTGCGGCATGCGGGGGTAGATGACCATTTGCGTTTGGCATTTCTGGCGTTTGAGCGCGTTGTAAAGTTCCAGTCCCTGCGACAGCGGCACGCGCTCGTCACGCTCGCCATGCTGAATCAGCGTCGGCGTTTTGACGCCGCGTACATGCGCGATGGGCGAATGACGGAGGTAAGTCTCCGGGTGATCCCAAAACTCGCCGCCGAAATAGTCCGGTAAAAAACCGGGAATGTCCGCAGTACCCGTGAAGCTCACCAGGTTTGTAACGCCTGCTCCCACCGAAGCGGCGCGAAAGCGGTCGGTGTGGGTGATGGTCCAAGCGGTCATGAATCCACCGTAACTCCATCCCATTACGCCCATCCGTTCGGAATCGACGATTCCCATTCCGATCACGTGGTCGATGCCGGACATCAGGTCTTGAAAGTCACCGCCACCCCAGTCGCCGTAATTTGCATGGCGAAACTTGCTGCCGTAGCCGCTGCTGCCGCGCACGTTGGCTCGAAGTATGAGGTATCCCTGCGAGGCGAAGGTCGCAATCGGGTACGTGCTTGCGGTTCCGTTGTACGTTTGGGTGAATGCACCCATGGGACCGCCATGAATGATGACCAGCAGCGGATAGCGCTTGCCTTGTTCAAAATCGAGCGGATGCGTCAGCAAGCCTTCGATTTCCAATCCGTCGGCGGACTTCCAACGAATCACGTCGGTCTTCCCCAGCGCAGGCGGATCAAGATCGCGTTCCACATGGCTGACGGTGACCGGTGAAAAGGATGCGACCGGCGAGATCCGGGCTTCTGCCGGATGATTCAACTGTTCCCATGCGTATCCAAAGTGAGTGCGCGTGGCATTCAGCGTAACGCCGGTCAGCGACATGCCGTGGTCAGTACTCAGAGCGATCGGATCGCCCTGGAGCGGCATGGCCATCAAACGAAAGACGGTGCCGTCGATCTCGGAGTAGTAGATCTGGTTGCCGGTGGCCGACCAACCGACGATTTCCGAATACCTCCCGAATTCGTCCTTGGTGGGAGGCAGCAACCGAGGCTCTCCACCGGTCGCGGCGATGACGGCGAGACGTCGTGCACCTGCCCATGATGCAGGAATGTCGCTGACGGCATACACGATCGACTTGCCGTCCGGCGAGTAGAGCGGCATCGATTCGGCTGCGGCTGTGGCGGCAAGTTGCTGGATCTGACCATCCGATAAGCGAACGATCGACAGGTCCGCTGTTCCCCAATCGTCTGGATTCGGAGAACGGCTGTGAGCGAAAACGATTGCCGAATGATCAGGTGACCAATCAAAAGCGAAGCGACTCGAGCGACCGGATTCGACCAGCACGCTGAGACTGCCGGGGGTAAGCAATCGAGGCTCACGCACGACCTGCATCTTCCCGGAGAACGGCGCGAGATACAGTCGGCTGAGCTTGATGTCGCGATCGAGGGTTTGGGTGTCATCCTTTTGTCGCTTTCGCGTCTCGTCTTCTTTGGTCGGAGGATCGGTCGCGGTGAAGGCGACCGACTTCCCATCGGGGGACCACTTGAAGCCGGTGATGTCGCTCGGCATCTCGACCCACGGCATGGCTTCGCCTGCGTCGGGGGCAATCAGCCAAATCGCCCGCTTGCCGCCTCGTGATGATAGGAAAGCGATCCATTTTCCGTCGGGCGACCACTGCGGATCGTCACACGACTTGTCGCCCTGCGTCAGTTGGCGGGTGCCTTCGCCTTGCGAATCGCAACGAAACAGATGCGTACGATACTCGCTATTGTCACCATCCAGGACCGCGCGCCGCAGCGCGTACACGACCAACCTGCCATCGGGCGACGGTTGTACCGAACCGATCCGCGGAACCTGCAGCATGAACTCGGGGGTCCAAGCTTTGGCCTGCCCATTCTTCGCAGGTTTTTCCTCTGCATAAGAAAGTGCGGCAGAGCACAACGCGATGACCAACACCCCAGTCCACCGTCCGCGAACATCGCATGTCATCATGATTCGGGCCTCAACAGAACCAACGAGTCGTGGAAACCCCCGCGATCGTAGCGACCGCGAATGGTTGGCGACAGTAGGCAGCATACCGGACAGTCTGTGCGTCGTGCCCGACGGTTCTGTGTGCGGGGGCGTGGAGAGTCTTGTGACGATTTGCGACCTTTTTATTGCGGCCGCTGAGGGCGAGCCGGTACATTTGGCACATTGCCGAGTCGCTCCCTTATTCGAAAAGGACACTTCGATGAACTCCTGGGTGCTCTTGTTGGGTGTGATGGTTGCCCAAGCGGGATCGGGTCGAGTGGAAGCGGAATTGCCTGCGGCGACTGTGGCGGAGGACGGCCGGGGCGACGGTGAGTCCCGGACATTTCATCAAATTGACCAAAACATACTCGCCGCCCTGCGACGATCGCAGGAAGCGCAGACGCTGCATGAAAAGGCGGCGGCGATTTACGACCTGGTGGATTTGCATCGCGAGATTGTCGGCGATCGGCGATTTGCGGAAAGCGATGTGTTGAAGCAGTATCGGATGCGGGTATCGTCGCGATTACTTTCGTTCCGCAATGAGTTGACCCGTGACATTCGCAATGCGTCACGCAATGCAGCTCGCAAAACGTCCCGCCTACGCGAGCGGTCCCTGTCAGAAGAAATTGGCGATACCGTTGCGGAGCAGTTCTCGCTGATCGGATACTCGTTGGGTGGTCCCGTGTCGATGATGACGCCGCGGGGTGAGAGGCGGTTTGGGCAATTCGGAGGTGCAGCGCAGGGCGATCTGGGGCAGTCGCTGGTCGACCTGATTCAACGCACGATTCGTCCGGAATTCTGGGACGTGAACGGCGGGCCGGGAACGATTTTGTATTACGAAGCCTGGCACTGTCTGGTCGTGCGGGCGACCTCCGAAGTGCATACGCAACTCGGAGGGTTAACCGGACAATTGCGCAAATGAAGTCCGGCTTAAGCGAGTGTAGTCCGGCCTAAGAAGCCAGGACGCCAAGTCGCTTCGCGATGTCGCTGAGAATCGCTCGATCGCTCTCGGGGCGTTCCGGACTGCCGGGAAATGTGCGATCGCACGCGATCCAGCCTCGCAGTTTCAGGAATTGCGCTGCACTGTGGCGATAAGCCGGTACGGGCGGCCGGAAGGTCAGCATTCCGAGATACTGCAGTTGGTCATTGAGTTCAAAGAATGCCGCATCGCCATCGCGCCACATGCGGTCGCGCTTCGCAAACAGATCGGGGGCGAAGGTGGAGAGTCCCAAGAGGTAATCCGACCCGTACATCACCATGTCGATGGCCAAGTCATTGCCGGTCAGGATCTGAAAGTCGGGTCGGATGGCATTGCGAAGCCGCAAGCGGTGCCATTCTTGTGCGCGGCAGAGCGAGGAGTGTTTGATGCCAAGGCAGGCATCGATGCGCATGATTTCCACAAAGGTTTCCGGGTCGAAGATTTTCCCGCACGGGAGAAACATCGATCCGAGTTCGAACGCATAGAAACGTTTTGCGATGCGGCCAATCGCTTGAAAGCTTGCGATGAGTTCGCTCGACGATTGTCCGGTCAGGCCGTACGAGGGAAAAATGATCGGCGTTCCACCGTGGCTTTGAATTTCGTCGATGGCGGCATGGTAGGCATCCAAATGAAATGTCGCCCCCGAACGGTCGGCAACGTAGGCACCGGCAATGAACGATCGTCCCGCCAGCAGTTCCGCCGTGCGGTGCAGCACTTCACGGCGCTGAGCCGGCGTGATCAGGGCCGCGAAGCCGGTGTCCATATTCACAGCAGGGATCAGGCCGGCTTCCTGCGTACGAACCAAGTGCTGTTCCCATCCGGCCCAATCGATGGACCCAT
>JBJOLO010000405.1:0-5412 GCA_046045565.1 Planctomycetota bacterium
GCGAGAAAGCCGACAAGCAGGCTGGCCTGGCAAACGCGTACTCGACGCGCGAAAAAACGAGTGCGAATGGGGCGGGGCACCATCCCTTCGACCCAAGTGTTCCAAACCGCTCCCGTGCCAAGCGCACAGGCCCAATAGATCGAAGCGGCGACAAACACCAGCCAAATCGCTGACGAGCCCAGCCAGGCCGCTACCGGCAGCAAGAGCAGGCTCATCGCCTGAAGCAAGGCGGTGCCGAGCACCCAGCGTTTGTGGGAGCCGATCGCTCGCACCGCCACCGGGGTGATCAGCTGAATGAGGGCTCCAATCACCATTGGAATCGCCGCGACCAGCCCCGCCGCGATCTCATCCCGCTCGTCCAGGGCAAGAATAAATGCCGGGATGTACGTTTCCCCCATCCCGATCATGATGCTGCAGAATGCACCATCGATGGTGCTTGCGCGGAGATTGCGGCGCAAGTGATGACGACCGGGATGGAATGCAACAGCGGGCAAAGGATCGGTGGGGGTAGGGGGGCGATGCCGGGAATCAAAGCGGCTGGCGGCTTCAACAACCGACATGGGTTAATGTATCCTAATTCCAGCGGTGAGGGGGAGGGAGCGAGGCGGTTTTTCCTGTTGGTAGAGTGGTATGACGACGACGGTTGACAAGTCAGACAGTCGAGTCCGGAAAATGTTCGGGGAAATTGCCCCGAAATACGACCGGATGAACCATCTGCTCTCGATGCAGACCGATCGCTACTGGCGTTGGCGCGCCACCCGGCTGGCACCGCCAAAGGGCGATGCTCCGGTGCTCGATATGTGCACTGGCACCGGCGACCTGGCATTCGCCTACGATCGGGCTGCCCAGGGCCGGATCCCTGTCACGGGCGCTGACTTCTGTCCTCAAATGCTGGAAGTGGCACGCGAGAAGCAGCGTCGTTTGGGGATCGGCGAGCGGATGCAGTTCGTCGAGGCCGACGCGCAGGATTTGCCGTTCCCGACCGATACCTTTCAAATCGTCAGTGTGGCCTTCGGATTGCGGAATGTTGCCGACACTGACCGCGGCATTCGCGAGATGGCACGCGTCTGCAAGCCGGGCGGCAAGGTGGTCATCCTTGAATTTTCCATGCCGACGCGTCAGCCGTTTCGCGCGTTCTACGGATTCTATTTTCGAAATGTGCTGCCGCGAATTGGTCAATGGCTGGCCCGGAATACGACCGAAGCATACGAGTACCTGCCAGCCAGTGTCGGTGAGTTTCCGTCCGGAGACGCACTCACGCAGCGCATGGGTAACGCCGGACTTATCAATACAAAATACATCCCGCTGACCTTCGGAGTCGCAACGCTCTACCTGGGCACCAAGCCTGACTCCGGAACCGCCTCGAGCTCGGCGTCGCATTTCGATCCGCGAAAGCAGTCGCTATGAGCCGAACAGAATCAGGGAATGCGAATCCCGGCTTAGGCACTCATGCGGCTGCCGTGAATCCTGCGGCTGGCAAGACTGCGACCGCAACCGCAGTCCGTGCGGAATCCGGTCCGCCTCTCAGCGGTTGGGCTCGTCTGCGATTGCTACTGGAAATGATCCGGTTCAGTCACACGGTGTTTGCATTGCCGTTTGCCATGTTGGCGGCCGTCATGGCCTGGACGACGCCGACGCCGTCGGGTGAGCGATTACCGTTCATGCCGGTCCAACTGTTCGCGATCTTGGTTTGCATGGTTGGGGCGAGAAACACCGCCATGGCCTTCAATCGGTTGGCCGACCAGCGAATCGATGCATTGAATCCGCGCACCAAGAATCGCCATCTCCCCAGCGGCGCTCTCTCGATTGCGAGTGTCATCCGTTTCACGGTAGTTTCGGCTGCCGTGTTTGTGGCAGGAACGTTCCTTTTTCTGCCGAATCCCCTGCCAGTCATCCTGGCCTTGCCGGTGCTCGCATTCTTATGCTTGTACAGCTACACCAAACGCTTCACAGCGGGAGCTCATTTTTGGCTTGGAGCTGCCCTGATGTTGGCTCCTGTGGCCACCTGGATCGCATTGCGTGGCAGTGTGCTGCTCGACACGCCGCTGGACGCCCTTCCAGCCGTCGTGCTCGGCACGGCCGTGCTGTTCTGGGTCGCGGGGTTCGACATGATTTATGCCTGTCAGGATGCGGAGTTCGATGCCGAGCACCGGCTGAAAAGCGTTCCGGCGGTTCTCGGGGTGACCGGAGCATTGAGGTTGGCTGCGGTCAGCCATCTTGTGATGATCGTGGTCCTGGCCGCATTTCCCTGGATTTGTCCCCAACTTGGATTGTCGTGGCCCTACGGGATCGGAATTGCCGCGGTCGCCGTGATGCTCGCCTATGAGCACAGTCTTGTTCGTCCCGACGACTTGACGCGGGTCAATGTCGCCTTTTTCAATATCAATGCGATGGTCAGCATCGGACTGTTTATCGTGGGAACGATTGATTTGCTGACCTGATGCTTGCTCCCGTTTCACAACGCATAGCCGAGAATAGTTGCAGGTTCATGATGTATAAACCGACGCTCGATTCGATTCGCAAGAAGGTGGAGAACGGTGAACGGCTTTCGATGGAGGACGGCCTGTTCCTGTACCAGCCCGACACGCCACTGCAGGATGTCGGCTACTTGGCGAACTTGGTGCGCGAGCGTAAGAACGGCAATGCGGCCTACTACAACATCAACACGCATCTCAATCCCACCAATGTTTGCGTCTACCGCTGCACCTTCTGCGCATTTCGTTCTGATTTGCGGGATCCGAAGGGGTACGTGATGAGCGACGAGCAGATTCTTGCTCGAGGTCGCGAAGCCATCGATGCGGGTTGCACGGAGATGCATATCGTCGGTGGACTGCACCATCAAAAAAATTACGACTGGTACGTCAACATCGTCCGCATCTTGCACGACCAGTATCCGGCCCTGCACTTGAAAGCCTGGACCGCAGTGGAGATCAATTGGTTTGAATTCCTCACCCGAAAGCCCGTGCGGAAGATTCTGGAAGAGATGCTCGATGCGGGACTGGGGAGCATGCCGGGTGGCGGAGCCGAGATTTTTCATCCCGAGGTTCGCAGTCAGATCTGCGAGCACAAGGCCGATGCGGCGAAGTGGTTCGAAGTGCACCGCACGGCACATCAACTCGGCCTGAAAACCAACGCAACGATGTTGTACGGACACATCGAACGCGATCTCCATCGAATCGATCACCTGATTCGCTTGCGGGAGCTGCAGGATGAAACGGGCGGATTCCAAGTCTTCATCCCGCTCGCGTTCCACCCCGACAACACCGGCCTGGCGCATGTGAAGAAGCCATCGGCCATCATGGACCTGCGGACGATGGCGGTCAGTCGGTTGATGCTGGATAACTTCCCGCACATTAAGGCCTACTGGATCATGCTCGGTATTGGCACAGCTCAGGCCGCTTTGGCGTACGGAGCAGACGATCTAGACGGCACCGTGCGTCACGAATTGATCTATCACGATGCAGGGGCCACGACACCGGAAATCTTGTCGGTTGATGAGATTCAGCGGCTGATTCGCGAGGCGGGGCGCGAGCCGATCGAACGCGATACGGTGTATCGTCGAATCGTGCGTGATAGCTCGAATCCGCAGGCGTGGAGTGTTGCGGAACCGATTCTCGTAGGGCAGTAGTCCTAGCGGGTATCGCGGTCCCACAGCATGCACTAGCGACGTCCCTTTGGGGTGGCTAAGCTTTCCGTCCGTGCCGTTGCGTTGGCTGTCGAACGGGACTCGCCCCATCGCGACAATCGCGTCGCTGGCACCGTGTCTACGATCGCGTTTGGCCCCTCGCTGTGCGGGCTGAACGAGGTGTAAGGACGCTGCGGCATGCGCTGCGTGGTTTCATGACGCAGGCATAGCAAACGTGCGTTGCGCTCGTGATGGAACCGCCATGAAAAGACCCGTCCCGTCCTGTGCTTGGTTGGCTTGCCGTGCGTTTGGCTTGGCGTTCTTTGTCGTCTCGGCTGCCGCCGCTGCGTTTGCTGAGGACGGAATACGATGCCGGAACTATCGTGACGGCGATGAAATTCGTTTTCCGTCGCCACTGCTGCAAGGCGAGATCATAGATGCAACCGTCACGCGCATCGATGCGACTGTCGAGTCGCTGCATGGCGAATCGGCGGTCGTTGAGTCGCGACCGTTTACGGGCTTGGCGAGTGGTGGCCGCTTCAAGGTGCTGGTCGAGTTGCGCCCGGGTGTCAATCGAATTCGTTTGCGCGGCGGCGTCAGCACGACGGAGTGGAAACTCGTGTATCGCCCGGCCACAAATTCCCACTACGTGCGCGTGATTTGGATGACCGATCGGGCGGGCGATGCGCGTTATGCGTCGCCACAGCAAGACGATCCGCAGGACATCGACGGTCGGTTGGATACGGCGATGAAACTGCTGCAGACCGCCATGGCGGAGCGACTGTTCGATCTGGGGTTCGATCGTCGCACATTTCGGCTGGAATACGATGAGCGTGGGCGAGTGAAGGTGCATCGCTGGAAACGCGACGTGCTGGCGGCGGACGATTACGAGTTATTCGTCGAGCCATGGCATCAAGCGGTGGACGAGGCATTGGACAAAGAGCTTGTCGATGCGAAAGCCAAGCACGTGGTGATCGCGGCGTACACGCGGTTTGATCCCAAGTTGCGGCGCGTGTTGGGTCATGCCTCGCTGGGGAAAGGCCGCTTGGCCCTGTTTGGCAGTGGTAGCCTTTTTGCCTGGCCGTCACGCGTGGACGAGGTACAGTCGGCATTTTTGAATGGCCGCGCGATTGATCCGGAGCAGTGGTTTAGTGATTCGGCCGATCGCCATACGTGGTGGTCGGCTGCGTCGACCTCGTTGGGCACGATGCTGCATGAGATCGGTCATCTGTTCGACTTGCCGCATTCACGGCAGCCGTCGGATTTCATGACCCGAGGCGGCGATCATATGAACCGCGTTTTTGTCTATGCCGACGGACCCACGGCCGCGTTTCCGCGTCCGCGCCCGTTTCTCGAGCGTGACATTCCCGCGTTTCAGCCGATTAGCGCGGCGAGCCTGGTGCTGAATCGGTGGTTGTCGCCTGACGAACCACCCCAAGTCGAGGATCCTCAATTCGCGGTGGAAGTCGATGCGGAAAACAAGACGCTACGCGTGTCGGGACGTCGAGCGCCTCGCTATGTCGGATTCCTGGTGCGAGGCGATGTCGTGCATCACGTGCTTCCGAAAGCATCGACAGAGCCGGCGGAGGCGTTGCCGATAGCCGAAGCGGTCCAGGAGCGACTGCTGATCCCGCTCTCGGATCTCAAGGGCAAGGTCGACTCGAAAACACTCGTGGTCCGCGTTCAGGATGAAGCAGGGAATCTGAAGGATATCCCGGTATCACTGCGGCCGTGATCGGCCTCCATGGCCAACGGACCACGGGCATGCATGGTTGCGATGCAGGTTG
>JBJOLO010000310.1:0-2687 GCA_046045565.1 Planctomycetota bacterium
CGTGATTGTGATGGGCGACGGCGCGCAGACGGCGATCGAACCTCGCGTGGAAGTGTTCGAAGCGGCGCGGGAATTAGCGAGGCTCGGTTATCCGCTTTACACGGTCGCGTTCGGTCCCGGAGGCGATACGGTGCAAGGTCGGGATATTGCCGTGGAGGGCATCCCGGACCACTACACCGTGTTCGTCAAAAACACGTTGGCCGTGCGCAGTACCGTACGTGTGCGGGGATACGTCAATCAAGAGCTTCCCGTAGAGTTATCGGTTGAGGGGCCATCAGGGAACCGAGAGACCATCGATACGCGAAAGATTCTCGTGAGGGAGGACGGTCAGCAGATCGATGTCGCCTTCGAGTTTGTTCCGCAACAGCCAGGGCAATATAAGCTGCGAGTCCATGCGGTGCCGCAACCGGGCGAATTGGTGACGCTGAACAATAGCCTCAGCGCGTTTCTCACCGTGCTCGACGGCGGTTTGCGCGTGCTTTATCTCGAAGGCGATTTGCGTCCTGAGCAATCGTTCCTTCGTCAATCGCTCGCTTCGTCGCCTGATATTGAATTGGACTATCGCTGGATCGATTCGCGTCAGCGAACTCGTTGGCCCGACGATCTTGCTACGGTTTTGGCGGGAACGCGGTACGATGCGTTTGTGATTGGTGATCTGGACTCCGCGGCGCTCGGCGAGACCGGCACCAAGCTGCTAGTGGCCGAAGTGGAGAAAGGACGCGGCCTGATGATGCTTGGCGGATACCATAGCTTCGGGCCGGGCGGTTACGGATCGACCCCCTTGGCTGATGTCCTGCCCGTCGCGATGGGACGGCTCGAGCGGCAGAATTTCGGCGAGCCGCTTCGGACCGATCTGCACTATCCGGGGCCATTGACGATGATTCCATCGCGTGAGCACTCCATCATGCGTTTGGCCGCGGGGGAGGAGAACTCGCGGATTTGGAATACGTTGCCACCACTGGCCGGGGCGAACAGGTTCGCCGGCATCAAAGATGGGGCTGGGGTGCAGGTACTGGCCCGCTCGAATCAAAATGCGCCGCTCCTGGTTTCGGGCGAATATGGAAAAGGTAGAGTCCTGGCCTTCGCGGGGGATTCGACATGGAGATGGTGGCTGCAAGGACGTCAGGCGGAGCATAAGAAATTTTGGCGGCAGTCGATCCTGTGGCTGGTGCGTCGCGAAGACCTGACGCAGAACGATGTGTGGGTGAAGCTCGAGCGACGACGGTTTCCGCCGGGGATGCGTTTTTCGTTCCAGGTCGGGGCGAAGACGGCGTCCGGCGACGTCATCGCAGATGCAGAGTACCAAGCCGAATTAGTCGGGCCGGGCGGTTCGCGACGAATGGTGAGCATTGCGCGAGAAGGTGATCACGGTCTCGGGCTGGTGGAGCCGCTGACCCAACCGGGCGATTACACGATTCAACTGACCGCGAAACGCGAGGGAAAAGAACTGGGGACGGCTCGTGCCGAGTTTCTGGTGTTCGAGCAGGATCTGGAACTGTCCGTTGCCGCGGCCGATCACGACCAATTGGCACGGATGGCGCTCATGACCAAAGAGTTCGGTGGTCGACCGGTTGCGCCTGAACAAGTGAATGACTTGCTGCAAGAGATTGCGGCGCGACCGGAACAGTTTCAAATTGAGACGCAAACCAAATGGCAACTCACCGACACCGCAGCCGATGCGTGGCTGGTCCTGCTGTTGCTGAGCACTATTCTGAGTGCGGAATGGTTCCTGCGGAAAAAATGGGGCTTGGTGTAAATGCCGGGCAGGAATGATAAGGCCTTCGATCATCGCCCTATCGCGCCAGATTCCATTCTCGCTTGTGATAGCGATTGGTGACCAAAAGCGATGTGGAGTGGCGAGGCCAGTCGGCGCGGAACGAATGGGCGCCCCACGCATTGGCAATGGCGTTTTGCAATGGTGTTTTCGCAATCGGTAGGTTGTGAACGAAATCCAAATGATCTCGTCCCGATCGGTACTCGGGTTGTCGCGGGGCGGTACGCAGGCACTGCTGGATAAGCTCCAGCGGGAAATCGTAGAGCAAGGTCCCGTGGTAGAGTAAATGCGTGCGTTTGACCCGAAGGCTGTTGCCGCTGAATTTCTTGGCGTCGCACGCGAGATCGCTGGTGCCAGCGCACGTGGCGTTGGGCACGAGTGTGTGGATGCCGCGGAGCAGGGTTTGCAAGACAAAACAATGAGCGTTGTCGATGCGGGCGAGTTCAGGACGAGCTTCGATCGGCAGAATGACCGAATACATGAGGCATCCGGGGCCTACCACCACCGAGGCACCGCCACTGCATCGACGCATCACCGCCATGCCTTGCTGTTCGCAGAATGCCAGATCGACCTCGTCGGCCGATACGGACGATCTGCCGAGCACAACCGCATGACGGGGCGATTCCCAGAATCGCAGCGTCCCCGCCGAGTGCCCTGCAAGTTCCGCCTCTTCGAGCAGGGCCTCGTCCAATGCCAGATTCTCCGCAAGGGTCGGCAAAGTCAGGTCGAGGAGTTCGATCGGTAGTAGCGGGTGATTCAGGGGATGCCTCAGCCGGTAAGATGCCGCAAACGGGATAGGGCTACGGAACGAGCACCAGGATAGTACGTCGGGCCTTTGCGGGCCAACCGTTCAATCCTACACTGTAGATAGTTCCTGCAATTCTCAACAGAGTGCCTCATGTCGCCTGAAGCT
>JBJOLO010000374.1:0-4970 GCA_046045565.1 Planctomycetota bacterium
AACTGCGCGAATTGGTAAAACGTCTGCAGGACGAAAATCGCGAGTTGCGTGAACGGGCCGAACGCCCTCGTTAGCCGTTACCCCGACGTCAACGTATCAGGCAGGATTTCGCTTCGATCGAGCAACCTCATCGATCGAAGCGGAGATCGCGTGACAGATTGAATCGAGATCCAGATCGTCCTCGTCGCGCCCGAACGGCTCCTCTACATGCTCGGCAACAATCTCCATGCCGAGCATGAAATACGCGGCGATCGAGGATAGCGGAACCGTCCACCAACCAAAGTCTTGCACCAATCCCCAAGGCAACGTGGCGAGGAACAGGGTCACGCATTGCCTAGCGAAGAAGCGATAAGAGCGTATCACCCGCGTCCTTCGGATTCGCTCACACGCACCGCACACATCCAGCAAGCTGCGCAATTCCTGATCGATGACTCGCAATTGATCGCCATCGATCGTGCCTTGTTGGTACCAGCGCCCCAAGGCTTCGTATCGACCCGTCGCCAGATAAAGCGGCACGTGCGACGGTCGATGCAGACTTTTTTCAAATCCCGGCAGCGCTGTCAATTGGCTTTCGTCGCGCAAATGATCGCGTAGCGCGTAGGGAAACGCATTCAGATCGCGAGCGGCGCATTCATACTCGTCCAGCGGCAACTTTGCGAGGCAGGTCAATTTGACCATCAAGTTGCGAGTCGCATTCACCAGCGCGCCCCAGAGCGTCCTCGCCTCCCACCAGCGCGCATGTGCTGTCGTGATACGAAAAACCAGCAGCCACCCCAGCGCAAGGGTCATTGCGGCATGAATCTGCGACGGCACGTCGCCCAAGTCGGCATACCGCGAATTCTCTTTCCAAACCGGAAGCATCGCATAGCATCCGCAAAGCAATGCCAACCCCGAAACATGCAGCAACGTGCGACTTCGAAATACCGGCGCAATCAATCCTCGTTCCGACAAGTGAACCTCCCGCTTTCAAGTATCGAAGGTCTCGGGAAAAAATGTATTTTTCCCATTGGGACATCGTAGATGGCAGCGACGATTGCGACTTGCTTCGCGAGCACCGCCGCCAGTCTCGCCGCCAGACCGCTCACGCTGGTGTGGGATCCGCTGAGACACCCCACCACGCTTCCTCCAATGATCCCGTCAACCATTCCCGATAACATCGGCGCGTTCGAAGCCAAGGCGATCCCAAGACAGAGTGGCAAGGCGACAAAAAAAACAACCAGACCCGCAATTATGTCGCGTCCGATTGATCGTCGAGGCAAGGGTGAAGTTTGCGGATTGGGACTCATCGGACACACAAGGTAAGACCAAACAAGCGGAATAATCTTTCGAGAATGTAATCTAAGTGCGACTAGAAATCGACTTCATCAATGAAATCTCGCAAAATTGGGGGGGGGGCGTTGCCGCAACCCGTGCTTGCCCCCTAATCCGTGGAACAAGAATTGCTCCGCGACCTTAAGTCGCCCGTCTCACTCTGCAGGAGAAACGCCGTGAACGCCTACAACTTGAGACCACCATGCGTGGCACTATTGCTCATCTCGACTGCCATCCTTGCCGGATGCATCGCCAATGATCAGATCACGACCTGGGTGATCTACCCCGACGGATCGGCAAAGTTCATGAAAATCGAGTCCAATGTGCACTCGACGGAACGAGGGCCCAAGGGCGAACGGGAGCTGGCGAATTACATCTCCGAGTTTGAAGCGGGGCGAACCGGCGACCACCTCCGCATGAAGGAGGCTGGCGGACAACTGTTGGAGTCTCGATGGCTGAACGATTCCGAACCAAGAGCGAATCTCATGGTGGTAACATTCCCCGCTGCTGCGGCGCTGGAGCGGGCGATGAGCCTGCAAGACGAGAACGGGCATGCCGTTGTCACCGCAAAACTCATCTTCGACGGATCCAAGCGCAGGCTGCAATGGACCGTCAACATTCCTCCATCCGAATCCACGGACACGACACGAGGCGAGCCGGAGCAGGTTCCTTCCTACCGCAGCGTGCGGACGGCGCAGGCCAATGGCATCTCCGAAACTCGCATTGCAATCACAGGCGGAAAGATCCGCGACGCGCGAGGTTTCCTGGTCGCCAGCGACAGCCAATCGGCACTGCTCGAATTGAGTACGGTTGCCGAGTTGATCCGGCTTGGCAAACCATTCGACCTGTTTTTGGAATGGGAACTCACTGAAAACTAGGGAAGCATGGCCGCGATCGCTTACGGCGGGTTCGTCGAATAAAAACGGTCACCCGTAAGTTTCTCGTAGAGCAACGTCGAGAAATGAATATTCGCCGCCATACCGGGCATGCCGCTCGTCGTGCCAACGTAAAAGAAATTGTCAAACGGGCTGCGATAGTTGAAATGGCAGGCATGCTGATGCTCGGGATCAAGCGGCATGCCGTAGCAGTTGCCCCGCGGCGCGCCGACGTAGAATTCGTTCGTCAACGGACTGCCGACCACCAGCGTCTCGATGTGCCGCGACAATTCAGGAACAAAGTCCCGTTCCAGAATGCGAATGATCCGCTGCGCGTACAGCTGCTTTGCCGCTTCGTAACTCTCGGTACTCACCTCGCGCAATTGTCGGAAATAGTCGTAACTGCACGGCGAGACCATGACCAGTTGCTGACAGCCGGGTGGGGCGAGTTTCGGATCTTCCATCCGCAGCGTCGGCGCATCGCAAAAGAAATACGGCTCATCAGGGATCCCGTGCGCAAATTGCCGTTCGTAGATGTGATTCAAATCGATTTCAGGATGCCAAAACAGATTCTCGTCACCGAACCCGTAGTTACGCAAATCGATTCCCCTCAGGCCCAGATAAACACTGAGTGCACTGGTGCTGTAGTCGTACTGCAGTTTGCGGCGAAAACCGGCGGGGAAACTGTCTTCGCCAAGGAGTTTCAAGCTCTGCTGCGGATCACCGTCGTAGATCACGTTGGCGGCGAGCACCTTTGTCCCGTCGGAGGTCGTGATTGCGCCAACCCGACGACCGTCGCATTCGATCTGTGTCACTTCGCTCGACAAGGCCACGCAACACCCCGGCGCTTGTCGAATGCAATCCACGAGCGCATGGACCAGCGCGCGGAAACTTTGCTGCGGGACATAGGCTCCCGAATCGTAACTCGCGACACCTGCAGCGTGCACGATGAGCGAAAGTTGCTTGGGCGGCAGAAAGAAAATCGCGCCCTGGCCGGCGAGTATTAATTGCAACTCCGGCGGAAATTGCAGCAGGTCAAAATAATTTTGAAGCGTCCATCCCAGGTAACGGATCAACGTTGCGTAACGTTGCGGATGCGCAAGGAGCGTTCGCCAGGAGTACCCCAGCGGCAAGTCATACGCCTGCCGCCAAATGGAATCCAGCGTCTCGTAGTACCGCCGCAGGTTGACGGTGTGTTCAGGAAATAGCTTCGACAGCCGACGGTGCTCGCGATCAAATCCGCTGCCAATCGTGTAATCGATGCCCGGCGCTACGACTCGATCGAAACCTTCGGGATCCAATTGGCGAAACCGCACGGACTCGTCCAACCCGAGCCGCTTCAGAAACCGATGAACTCGCTGCCCCGGACCGCAATCCCACACATAATGCAATTCAGCGCAAAACAGGAATTTGCCAGCGCCAAATGTCTGCGCATATCCGCCGGGCAGGTAATGTTTCTCGAAAAGAATCACACGCTGACCCGCTCGAGCCAGCAAGGCGCCGATTGCCAAGCCGCCGATCCCCGAGCCGATCACGGCATATTCGTACGATGCCGGCGATGATTTTGCGAGCATGAATCGCTGCCTCAGGCAAAATCGCGTGCTTGTTTTGCAATATCGAGTCCCAGCAGATCGCTCCAGGCGCTGAGAAGCTTGCGGTACTGCGGCCCCGGCTTGCCGTCGCCGATTGGCTTGCCGTTCAAACGAACGACCGGTAGCATGCAGGGCGAGGTACTCGTCAGGAACACCTCCGCTGCGGTCGCAACATCGTCAACCGTAAGATCACGCGTGGTGAACGGCACGTTATGGGCGGATGCCAGTTCCCGCAAAACGGCGACACTGATTCCGGGCAACGTTTTTTCGATCGGCGGGGCGACCAGTTCGCTCGCAGATAACGCAAGGACGATGTTGGCAGTGGTTGCTTCCGTAACGAATCCATCGTGGTCCTGCATCAGCGCCCGCGATCCCTTCTCGATCTTCCTCGCCTCCGCATCGGCGAGATAATAATTCATGCGACTGCGACACTTGAGGGCGCTTGGCCAACAATCCTCCGGCACGTGCCGGATCGATGTGGTCACCAGTGATTGGCCGCTCTCGAACTTGTCCGCCCACAAGCGAAAGGCCAGCGGATAGGTGTGGATACAGACGGTCGGTTCGTGGGGAGCATCCGCAGGTGCAAAGGCCGAATACGGCCCGGGTGTCACCAGAATCGCTAACCCCAGGTCGCTGCCGTTCGTCAGCAACTTGTGATTTTGGCTCGCAATCGACTCGGCATGGCCCTCAATCTCGGACAACGAATAGGGCATCGTGATCCCCACGATCCCCAGCGATCGCTCCAGCCGCTCCAGATGATGCCTCAACCTGAATAGTTGTCCTCGAAAAGTTCGCAGCTGTTCGCTGACCGTCACACCTTGCACAAAGCCGGTGTCCCAAAGTGGAATCGCAATGTCTCGCTCGGGACCGATCCGACCATTAAAAAAAGCAACTGCTGCGGCCATGGGGGTATTTCACTCGCTGTTAGAGATCCCGCAATCTGATATCCTGATGCCGTTACCTGGGGCCCATTCTAGGGAAAACCGTTTCGGCGGCAATTGAAGACGTTGCCAAACCAACTCAAATCCACATCATGCGCACAAATAACATCGCCACCGAGATGCCCGTGAGACTTTTCGGGTTCGTCCTGCTTGCAACGCTGAGTGCGGCTTGCACGCCCCAAGGGCCAACCCGTCCTCCAACCAAGCCTGATGATTCGACAGCCAACACCGCCGAACCGGCGGCAACCCCC
>JBJOLO010000414.1:0-5825 GCA_046045565.1 Planctomycetota bacterium
GTCTTCACGTCAGGGTATTCCTGCCGGTCAGGGATTCCTTGTCGAAATCAGGAGGACTCCCTATACTCCGCTAGGATTTTATCAGGGAAGGTTTGATGGCTTACAATCTGACGCATCTAAAGCAGCTCGAGGCCGAGAGCATTCACATCATTCGGGAGGTCGTCGCGGAGTTCGAGAACCCGGTGATGCTGTATTCGATCGGCAAAGATTCGGCCGTGATGCTGCAGCTCGCTTTGAAGGCTTTCTATCCCGCCAAGCCGCCGTTTCCGCTGCTTCACGTCGATACGACATGGAAGTTTAAGGAAATGTACGCCTTGCGTGACAACTACGTCGCCAAGGAGTTAGGCTTGAAGTTGATCGTGCACGTGAACGAGGAGGGGGTAAAGGCTGGCATCAACCCCATCACGCACGGCAGCAAAGTCCATACGGACGTGATGAAGACCGAGGGGCTGAAGCAGGCGCTTAACAAGTGGAAATTCGACGCCGCTTTCGGTGGAGCCCGCCGGGACGAAGAGAAATCGCGATCGAAAGAGCGTGTGTTCTCATTCCGAGACAGCTTCCACCGGTGGGATCCGAAGAATCAGCGACCCGAGCTATGGAACCTGTATAACGCACGGGTCCATAAAGGGGAGAGTATCCGGGTCTTCCCGCTGTCGAACTGGACGGAGCTCGACGTCTGGCAGTACATCCATCTGGAAAAGATCCCGATCGTGCCGCTCTACTTCGCGAAGGAGCGTCCAATTGTCTGGCGCGACGGCGTGATGATCATGGTCGACGACGATCGGTTGCCCTTGTTGCCGGGCGAGAAACCGGAGATGCGGAAAGTTCGCTTCCGGACCCTCGGTTGCTATCCGTTGTCGGGTGCCGTGGATTCCAACGCGACGACGTTGCCCGACATTATTCAGGAGATGCTGCTGACGCGATTTTCAGAGCGGCAAGGGCGTCTGATCGATCACGACCAATCGGGTTCGATGGAAAAGAAAAAGAAGGAAGGATATTTCTAATCGCTGGCGACCGTCAGTGATCTTCCACGCCTATGAGTCACCAATCGCAGCTGATCGCTACCGATATCCATAGCTACCTCGCACAGCACGAGCGCAAAGAGTTACTGCGCTTTATCACGTGCGGCAGCGTCGATGATGGCAAGAGCACGCTAATCGGCCGGCTCTTGTACGAATCGAAGATGATCTACGAAGATCAACTGGCTGCCGTGAAGAGCGAGTCTGCGCGTCACGGCACGACGGGCGAAGAACTCGATCCGGCCCTGTTCCTTGACAGTCTTGAAGACGAAGTAACGCAGGGAATCACGATCGATGTTGCGTATCGCTACTTCTCCACGGACAAGCGGAAGTTCATCATCGCCGACACGCCGGGGCACGAGCAGTACACGCGGAACATGGCGACCGGCGCCTCATCGGCCGACCTGGCGATCATTCTGATCGACGCTCGCCGAGGCGTACTAACGCAGACGAAGCGTCACTCGTTCATCGTGTCGCTGCTGGGAATCCGCCACATCGTGGTGGCGGTCAACAAGATGGACCTGGTCGATTTCAGCCAGGAAGTATTCGAAAAGATTCGCAGCGACTATCAGGAGTTTGCAGCGAGGCTTGATTTGCCGGATCTGCACTTCATTCCGATCTCGGCGCTTCGCGGCGACAATGTCGTAGCGCTATCCCCCCAGATGCCTTGGTATCAGGGGCCGGCGTTGATGCACTTGCTGGAGAACGTCTACATCGGCTCCGATCGGAACCTGGAAGACTTCCGTTTTCCCGTGCAATTCGTGAATCGCCCCAATTTGGATTTTCGCGGATTCAGCGGAACGGTGGCTTCGGGGATCGTGCGGGTCGGCGACGAGATCATGGCACTGCCTTCGCGCAAGACGAGTCGCGTCAAATCGATCGTGACTCTTGACGGCGACCTCGAGGAAGCGTTCGCGCCGCAGGCGGTCACGCTTACGCTCGAAGACGAAATCGACATCAGCCGTGGCGACATGATTGTCCGTCCGGGCAACGTACCACGCGTCGATCAGAAGTTCGAAGCGATGGTTGTCTGGATGTCCGAGGAACCGATGGTTCCGGGCAAGTCCTATTGGATCAAACAGACTTCGAAACTGACGCCGGGTACCGTCTCCACCTTGCGATATCGCGTCGATGTGAACACGCTGCATCGCAATGATGCGCCGACGCTGAAATTGAATGAGATCGGGCGTTGCTCGATCGTCGCGAATCAGCCGCTGTCGTATGACAGTTACCGACGCAACCGCGCGAGCGGTGCGTTCATTTTGATCGATCGCATTTCCAACGCGACGATGGGCGCGGGGATGATTCTCGATCGCGCGGCCGGAGACGGGCGCCATGATCATTGGGATTCCGAGCCCGCGAATGCGCATCTGCACGGGGAAGCGAGCCAGGTCACGCTGGAAGAACGTTCGCAGCGGTTCGGGCAGACTGCGGCGACGGTCCTGCTGACGGGCTTAACCGGTTCCGGAAAGACGACCCTGGCTTACGCACTGGAACGCCGTTTGTTCCAGGACGGCCGTGCCGTCGTGGTGCTCGATGGTCAGAATATGCGTCGCGGCATCAGCAAGGATCTCGGCTTCACCGCCGACGATCGCAGTGAAAACCTGCGCCGCAGCTCAGAAGTGGCTCGATTGATCAATGATGCCGGGATGATCTGCATCGGTGCGTTTGTGGCGCCGGACGAAGAAGTGCGACGCAAAGCGGCCGATGTCGTCGGCAGCGAACGGTTCCTCGTCATTCATCTCGACTGCCCGCTCGATATCTGTCGTCAGCGTGATAGCGACGGGCACTACCGTCTGGCGGATGCGGGCGACATTGCGGCGTTTCCCGGCGTCTCCGCACCGTACGATGTGCCGGCGAATCCCGATCTGGTCCTGGCGACGAATCGTCTCTCGGTGCAGGAATGCGTCGATCAGATCGTCGCCTTGCTAACGTCGCGCGGCATCATTCATTAATCTGCATCGAATGCCGATGCAGTGAACGATCGATGCCAGGCTTGCGCACGCCATCCGTTTCTCGCAGCTGCGACGCACGGCAACGATATGCAGCAAAACGTGGCAGTCCGAGGCCCGGCAAAGCTCTAGCGGGGTGCGAAGGCTCGGGCCGCAGTGCTGGAACTGGCGATGACCGTGTTGTTATCGGCAGCCAGAAGCTCGGCCACGATCACGGCCGTCCACGGTTGCGCCGGCAGGTCGGCAGGCACGAGCAGGTTGAGCGTCGCTTCTTTCGCGTCGGCCGGTGCGGTAGGCGTGCCTTCCAATCGCAGCGTGCGATCGACATCGTCCACTTGCACGTCCGCGTTGTTTTGTTTGACGGTTTTCTTCGGTACCGGCTGATTCGTGAGCAACTTGAATCGCACCGTTCCCGGAACGCCGGCAGGTCGGTCGAGGGCCAATTTCACCTCCAACTTTCCGCCCAAGGGCAGGCCGGTTTCCGTGCTTGTCCAGCGCACGGCGAGCGGGCCGGGCTCGGTAATCGCCACGCCGACGTCGCCCCGCATCCACGTTTGCAGTCGACTGACCGGACTTTCCGCCGTTCGGCCGGGACGGATGCGAGCAGGTTCGGCAGAGCGGCCCACGATCGCCACGCGCGCTGCGCGCGGCGCCCCCGCAGCAGTCAACGTTAATAGCGCCTTCGATAATCCGGCAGGAACCAACTTGCCATCGACCTGCACGTCGGCAGGAAGTCCGTCGACCGATAACTCAATCGGACCATCGTATCCGGCTCGTTGGACGTCGATCGGCAGCACTTGCGAACCGCCGGGCGGCACATGCACCCGGTCGGTCGTAAGCGTGATTTGAAAGTCGGGACTGCCGAGATCGCGCACCACGATGCGATAGAGGAACTGAGGGCCGCCGCGTCGATGCAAATCGCGCAGCGTCACCATGACTTTCGTCACGCCTTCTGGCACCGTGAAATCAAGACCGGGATCCGGCGTACCCGGACGATCGTCGTTGGATGCCAGCCCATTGCCTTGTTCGCCGAGGATGCTGAGGACGCCATCGAGTGCCGAACCGGCGCGGCGTGCGACGACGTCGAATTGCAGTCGGCTACCCGGTTTGACGGTCAGCAGATAGCGGTCTTCCTCATTGGCAGCGCTTAACAGTCCGTTGATTCCCACGGGCACCTGCTCCACCGCTTGTGGCGTTGTGCCGGCGTTACCCGCTTCAAGCACCTCGGGGAAATCGCTCACGGCAATGCGAGGTTGCATGCCCGTCAGCAAACGTTCGGCAGTCCATTGCACGGGAAGATCGCTGCCGAGGATGGACGCCGTGGCGTCGAATTCGATCGTCGGATTGCCTGGTGCGGACGTCAGCAACTTCAAAGACGCTTTGGTTCCCCGTGCGACTCCCATCGGGAACACGAGGTCTGCATGATGCAGGTCGCCGATCTTAAGTCGAAACGGCGCTGGATTGGGCGAGCGGTACAGTACGTCGTGCAATTCGAGAACGTAGTTGCCATCGCTCGGCAAGGTTAGCTCGAGACGGGCATCCTGAGCGATACTTGGCTGAGGCGGGCTCCATGCGATCTGTACGCCTCTCGCATCGTAAAGTCGCAACACCGGACGCAGTCCGCTGCCAAGCCGCTGTGCCTCAACATCGGCGACGACGCGATCGCCCTTCTTCCCAGCAAACGTCGTTTGCAACCGCTGTTCACCTGCCAGTAATCCATGCATGGCCACCGGCAATGTGGGCGCCTGTGGTGCAAATGCCTGTTGGGGTAAGCGATCGACACCAACAACAAGCGGAGGGGAAATGCCTTTGGCGTTGCTGAGTCGCAGATCGTACACGCCAGGCGCGGCGGTGCCGGCTACCGTGATCTCCAGTTGAATGCGATTCGGAGTACCACCGGGCAGCACCGCGACTTTTGCCAGCGGCAGGGAAGTGAGCACCTGCGGGTCTGGCAGCAAGTCGGCACCATCGATGGTGAGGACCGTTGGGGCCTCAATCTGCAATCCGCGGAGCGAAACCGCCGTGATCGTTGGTGCGGCAAGACCTGGGTTTGCCAGCGTCAAGAGTCCCAGAAACGTTGCGGTGTAGATGGCAATCGACGAGACGCGAATCACTTCAAGTTCTCCTCGCGGGATCCCTGCAGCGACGCCTCGAACCATGGGGATGGAGGCTTGAGCCACGGGGCTGTTGAGAACGACAACGGCCGTCGCTGGGGAAGCGACGGCCGAATCAGGTGGGATGGAACATCAAAGCGGAAACCGGAAAGCGACTGCCTGCGATCCCGAGATCGAATCAAGGCAAGTCAGCAAAACGAGTTACTTGAAAGGATCCTCGTCATCCGGTTTGGCAGGGGCGGGTTTCTCTGCGGGTTTCTTCCCTGCAGCGGGAGCGGCCGGTTCATCTCCGAACGGATCGTCTTCCGCCTTCGGTGCGTCGGCCTTCTTTTCGGCTGGTTTCTTTTCAGCAGGAGCATCGCCGAATGGATCGTCGTCGCCGGGTTCTTTGGCGTCAGGCTTCTTTTCCGCTGGTTTCTTTTCCGCTGGTTTGTTTTCTTCGGCCGGCTCATCGCCAAACGGGTCGTCGGACTTCGCGTCGGGCTTGGCTGCGGGTTTCGCCTCGGGCTTGATGCCCGGTTCGGGCGGCTTGGCTGCCTTGGGGGCTGCCGGTTCGTTGAACAGGTCGTCGCCTTTGCCCGCGCCCGCCTTTGCGCCTTCCGCAGGGGCCGCGCCACCGGCAACCGGCGGCTTGCGAAGCACCTTGGCTTCGTCCCGCTTCCACTGCTCATACATCGCATCGCGGAGCGCTTTGGCTTTACGGCTGGCTTCGAGTCGCGCGGCGGCTCGCTCTTTCTCGA
>JBJOLO010000435.1:0-2598 GCA_046045565.1 Planctomycetota bacterium
CTGGTGAACCTGACCAACAAGGGCATCACGGGAAAAGAAGCCGATGCCGCGTTGGACGCGGCCGGAATCATCCTCAATAAAAATGCGGTGCCCTACGATGAAAAACCCCCGGCCGTGGCCAGCGGCATTCGCATCGGATCTCCCATCGTCTCCACCAGAGGAATGCGGGAGGCCGAAATGAAGGAAATCGTCGAGTTGATCGATCGGGTGCTGCAGAACCGGCAGAATGCAGCCGTGCTGGAAGAGGTCCGCGCGCACGCCAAGGCGCTCTGCGGCCGCTTCCCCATCTTCCACTCCTACTAGCCCCCAGATAGTTGGGCAGGGTCGCCACCTGTGAAATGTCCGTTTTGCGACGAACTCGAAGATAAGGTGGTCGACTCGCGCATGGCGAAAGAAGGCGAAGTCATTCGCCGCCGCCGCGAGTGCCTCGGCTGCAAACGCCGCTACACCACCTACGAGCGGGTTGAAGAAATTCTTCCGGTGGTCGTCAAGAAAGACGGCCGGCGTGAATCGTTCGACCGCACCAAGATTCTGTCGGGCCTCAAAAAAGCCTGCGAGAAGCGGCCGATCAGCACGGCGACGATCGAAGCCGTGACGGATCGAATCGAGAAGCGGATCCAGGAAATGGGAGAGAGTGAAATAGAAAGTCGGATCGTCGGCGAAGAAGTCATGAAGGAGTTGCACCAACTCGATCAGGTCGCATATGTCCGGTTCGCGTCGGTCTACCGGGAGTTCAAGGACATTGATCAGTTCATGGACGAACTCAAATCTCTGGCTCAACAGCGCCGGGAGCGGTAACGCGAGGACTTTCCGGCCCGCGGGTCCTGCTTCCCGTTTCTTCTTCTCTCTCCACCGATTTCTCCGCCCGGCAATCGCTTGTACTCCATCACCCGACTCTGATTTATAGCGCCATGGCTACTTCAAAACTCAGCCCCGTCAAACCCCGCCGCAAGTCGTCGAAAGTCGGCGCCACGAATGTGGCCATCATCGGTGCCGGGCGCGGCGGGACCGCGCTGATGGAAATCTTTGCGAACGATCCTCTCGTCCAGATCGTCGGAATCGCCGAGGTCAACACGCGAGCCCCGGGGGTGGCGCTCGCCAAGCAGCTTCAGATTCCCGTCACGCGGGATTATCGCAAACTCTTAGCGATGGAGCGGGTCGACCTCGTGATCGACGTGTCCGGTGACGCCGAAGTCTGGCAGTTCCTGCAGGATTTTCACCGGATGGGCGTGACCATCATCGGTGGCGCCAGCGCCAAGTTCATGTGGGAATTGATCGGCGCACGCATCCGCGCGACGGCAGAAATCGAGAATACGCTGAACAAATACCAATCCCTCTACCGTTTGTATGTCAAAGAAACCGGCGCGGCCGTCACCGAGGAACGGACCCGCATCGCCTGCGAAATCCACGACGGACTGGTTCAGAGTCTCGCCGGCGTCAATTTCAAACTCGACTTATGCCAGCAGCTTGTGCGCAAGAACCCGAAAGCGAGCCTCGCCACGATCAAAGAAAGCAAGGCGCAACTGAAACTGGCCATCCAAGAAGCCCGGCAGGTCATCTTCAACCTGCGGCCGCTCCATTACGACAAGATGGAGTTGATTCCCGCGCTGACCAACTACCTCAAGTCCTACGAAACTCAGGCCCGCATCAAAGCGCACTTCACCGTCACCGGGGACGAACAAATTCTCTTTCCCCGAACAAAGATTTTCCTGTTCCGGATTATCCAGGAAGCTCTGAGCAACGTCCAAAAACACGCCAAAGCCGACCGCGTCTCGATTCGATTGGAAATCAACCTGGAGATGTTGCGTGTGACCATCTCGGATAACGGCATCGGCTTTGACATGGATGCCGTGTTGCGCGACCCCGACAAATGGGACCACTTCGGTATTCGAGGTATTATTGAGCGGGCGAAACTGGTCGGCGGTGAGGGGCATATCGATTCCAAGCAGGGGCGAGGCACGACGATCACGGTCGAAGTCCCCCTTATGAATAAGGAGACGAGCGAACATGGACAAGATTAAGGTCCTCATTGCCGACGACCATCGCGTGGTACGGGAAGGATTGGCCGCGATCCTCAAGACAAAGGAGGATCTTCACATCGTCGGTGAAGCGCAAGACGGGATGGAGGCCGTAGAGAAAGCCAAAGCCCTGGTGCCCGATGTCATTCTTATGGACGTGAGTATGCCCCGTATGGGCGGCGTCGAAGCGACCAGACAGATCAAGCGGGAATTCCCCCATATCGGGATCGTCGCGCTGACGATGTACGAGGAGCAGCAGTATATTTTTGACCTCGTTCGTGCCGGTGCCACCGGCTACCTTCTGAAAGACTCCGAGTCTTCACAAATCGTTGCGGCCATTCGGGCAATCTACCGGGGTGAATCGTTGATCCATCCGTCAGTCGCCAGCAAAATCCTTGCAGAGTTTTCTCTCATGGCACAAAAGAAGGGCAAAAAGCCGGGCTGGGTGGAACATGACCTCACCGAGCGTGAGATCACCGTCCTGCGATTGGTTGCGGACGGAAAGACGAACAAGGAAATCGCCAACGCGCTGGACCTCAGTGAAAAAACTGTCAAAAACCACGTACGCAACATCTTTCAC
>JBJOLO010000445.1:0-19221 GCA_046045565.1 Planctomycetota bacterium
AAACTGCATCGCGCGATCGTGTTGATCAGTCCACCCCGCGCGGTGAAGGCGTTGTTTGAGGCCCCGGCGCAGCGTCAGTCGGATGAGGCATTGTTGAAGTTGGCGAATGCCGAGTCGCCCACGGGTCGCTCCGGCAATCGCGGTGGTCGAAATGGGCGCGCTAACGCTGCCGGGCAGGGGGGCGCTGCAGCCAATCCTGCCCCCAACACCAATCCATCCTCGAATAGCGAGCCTGCTAAGCAGCCGCCTGCCAACACAGCACCACCTGCCAACGCCGGACCGGCACCGAATGCTGCTGCTCCCAATCCACCTTCGAAGCCCGAGGCAGATGCCCGTGCCGCCCAGCAACTTCAAAACGACAAATGGCAATTGGCGTTCGATGAAGGAGCGGCCGTCATCATCGAACCGGGAACCGGGGACGGCGGCACGGTATTTCTCGCGGCCGCGCGATTACCCCGCCGCCCCGACGCTCCTGGCGAAGATCGTCGCGGCGACAATGCCAATGGCCCGTCCAACCGCGGACCTCGACCGTGGGCTGTCGATGCACCGGAAATCGTTCCGCAGGTCGTCATGGCGGTTGAACACTACAACCGCTTGATCCGGATGATTCAAAAAGGCTTGCATCCGCAGGTCGAGATCGACATCGCCAGCCGTTATCACAACGAGGACCTGAATAGTTTCAATATCCTGGCTGAGATTCCCGGCTCCGATCTGAAGGACGAGATCGTGATGCTCGGCGCCCATTTCGATTCCTGGCATTCGGGCACTGGCGCTACGGACAACGCGGTCGGGTCGGGTGTCGCGCTCGAAGCAGTTCGCATCCTGAAGGCCACCGGAATTCAACCTCGCCGAACCATCCGTATCGGACTATGGACCGGAGAAGAGCAAGGGTTACTCGGCTCGAAGGCCTATGTGACCGAACAGTTCGGCCGAGCAGTCACTCCCGAACGGGACGCTGCTTCAAATAACGGCGAAACGAAGGACAACCCGGCCAACAAAGACAGCACCGCGAATCCGGACGCAGCGGCAAACAAAGATGCCCAACAGCCGGAGCGGCCTCGCACGCGTTATGAGCTCAAACCAGCGCAGCAGCAAGTGTCCGCCTATTTCAATCTCGACAACGGCACGGGCAAGATCCGTGGCATCTACATGCAAGGTAACGAGCAAGTCAGGCCCATCTTCCGTGCCTGGCTGCAACCATTTGCGGACATGGGTGCCTCGACGATCACTCCCTCGAATACGGGTGGCACGGACCATTTATCTTTTGACAGCGTCGGCATTCCGGGTTTTCAGTTCATCCAGGATCCGCTGGAATACAACACGCGAACTCACCATTCGAATATGGATGTGTACGAGCGAGTGCAGGAGGACGACGCGAAGCAGGCCGCGATCATCATGGCGTCTTTTGTATATAACGCCGCCATGCGGGACGACAAACTTCCTCGCAAACCGTTGGAAGGCGAGATCGCACCCGCCAGCACCAATCCTGCGCCGCCTGCCGCCGCACCATAGGTGGGGCTTGAGGCTCAAACCATCGCGGCCTTGCTCCGATAGGGTCTATCGGTCCCGTCCGTCGCTGCTTCGCGCACATCCCGTACCGTGGGTTCAACACATCTCGGCTGACCGTCGTCGACCGACCCTACGACCGACATAACCGGTCTCTTCCGCGCGCATGCTCCGAAAAACCGCAACTCGTGGATCACGCTTGGAATGGGAAACACGAGCGGTGAACGTAAGTTTTTACGAACCATTCCGTTTCGGAGCACACGCTGATGTCGACACAGACCGCCCATTTTGGGCCGCAGCTTTTACGATTTCTTGCCGAGCGTTACCGATGGATCGTCGTGCCCACATTGCTGTGCACGGCCATTGCCGTCCTGATGGCTGCCAACAGAACGCGATACTGGAGCGCCTCCCAAACGCTCGTGGTACGCGACGACATGAACGGCGGCCGGCAACGAGGACTGGGCCAGTTCGACAACACCGAGCAATTAAAATCAGCTCAGGAAACGATAACCGAAATCACGCGCAACCGCACATCCGTTCGTGCCGCACTCGAGGCGATCGGCCCCCCGCCTCAACATCCGAACACCACGCCCTGGCCGTCCACTCGCGACGTCGCAGCCGCCCAAGGTCGCATCACGGTGCGGGCACCGAACGGCGCGGAGTTCGGCAAGACGGAAGTGATTCTAGTGGAAGTGGAATCGGAATCACGCGACCGCGCATTGTCGTTCGTCGCCGCCGTCTGCGAACAATTGCAAAACCGTTTGCGCGAACTCCGCTTGAAGCGGATGCAGAGTATCGTCGAAGAGTTGGAAGAACACGTGCGCCTGGCGGAGACCGATTTAGAGCGGGCTACCAACGCGATTGAGGGCATCGAGTCCAACTTAGGTGGCGATCTTGCCGAACTGCGTCTGCTGAGTCAATCCGGTTCAGGCGATAGCAATCTGCGGTCGCAACAAGGCCAAATTCAAACCAGCCTGCGGGATGTCGAAGCCCAATTGTTGCGTTACTCACAGCAACGAGACCTGCTGGCCGCAGCCCTACAGGACTCCAATAATCTCATCGCCACGCCCAGCAGCCTGCTCGACTCCCACCCTTCACTGCGTCGTCTACGCGATGACCTTGCCAACGCCCAACGCATTTGTGCGGAACTTCAGGGCACACTGACCCGCAATCATCCGCGACTGCGGACAGCGATGCTGGCGGAACAAGAGAGCCGAAAAAACCTCGATGCGGAATTACAGGTGGCCATGCGGGGCGTTGAATCCGATCTCGCCTCGAGCACGCAACGTCAAAAAGATTTGCAACAAAGTCTCCAAAGCATCAAAGAGCGGCTCGATCGCATCGCTTCGCTTCGCGCCCGATACACGAATCTGACAAACGATCTGAACAACTGTAATCAGGTACTCGAGAAGAGCAAAAAAGAATTGGCCGACGCCCGCGCAGGTCAGGCCGCTGCGGATTCGGCCAGTTCCGTCTTACACCTCGAACCGCCTTCGTCAGGCGACTCACCTGTCGGCCCCGCTCAATCGATGATCGTGATCAGCGGTTTCGTGACGGGACTTTGCCTCGGCGGATTCCTGTTGTTCCTGTGGACGCCGCTCGGCCAGACTTCCATTCGCCGATGCGGTGGTTATCTGCCATTCGGCAGAAGGAAGTACGACATCCCCGCAACGGCAACAGCCAGTCCCGTACCGGCCGGACGTCGCGACTCCGACCCGACCGTCGTTCCTACGAACCGCGCTTCGGATCGCAGTGCACCCTTAACCGAAAGCTACGTATGCACCGCCGCAACCAAAGCAGCCACACCCTTTGAATTCGGGAGCGGCGAAGCGTTTGCCACCGCACCGCTGCAGAACCAATAAGGTTCCCGTTCTAAATCAATTCGCGGATCGGTTGGATACCGGGATCGACCAGGTTCTGCGGCCGACCACGGAAGTCAAAGAGGCGGGGGATCGACGACATCTGGATCCCCAGATTGTGGTAGAGCGTTGCGTGAACTTCCTCGAACGACACGGGCCTCGACAACGGTTCGCCACCAAGGCGATCGGTCGCTCCAATGACCTGCCCCGTTCGCATTCCACCGCCGGCGAGTAGCGCGCAAGAAACGCGAGGCCAGTGATCACGACCGGCATCTTTGTTGATCTTCGGGGTCCGGCCAAACTCGCCCCAAACCACGACCGACACATCCTTATCCATTCCTCGCTCATAAAGGTCTTCGATCAAAGCCGAAACCCCTTTGTCGAAGATGGGAAGTTCTTCGCGGGCATTCTTGAAGTTCTGTCCGTGCCAGTCCCAGAAACTGTAATTCACCGTAACGATCCGCACTCCCGCCTCGACAAGGCGACGCGCGAGCAACAGGTTTTGCGGAACGCGTGGAGCGCCGTCGCCCTTCGGCTGGTTCGGATTGTCGAATCCGTAACGTTCCCGAGTCGCGGAATCTTCCTTGGAAATATCGAGCGCATCGAATAAGTCGGAGGAGGTCAGAATCCCCATGGCTCGCTGCGTGAAAACATCCATTCCCTCCATCGCACCCTTGCCGTCCCATTCGCGCCGAAAACGGTCGATCGAACGCAGCAAACCGCGGCGGTCATCCAACCGATCGGAAGAGATTCCTTGGAGCACCAAGTCGTCGCGGCCCGGACCGGTCGGCCGGAACGACGAATGACCCAAGCCGAGAAATCCGGCACCCGGCTCGTTGTACGGTTTGTGCTGCGTCGTGTAGCAAAGACTTACGAAGGGTGGAACGCCCGGCAACACCGGCCCTTGGAGACGTGAAATGGCCGATCCAAAGTGCGGCCAACCGCCCGCCGGTTCGTTCTGACTCAGATGCCCTGTGAAACATTGATAGCCGGCATGGTCATCGCGACATCCCACGATCGTGCGAATCGGAACCAGCTTGTCCATGATCTTTGCGAGATTCGGCAGCAGCTGGCAGACTTCAATTCCCGGAACATTCGTGGGTATCGCATCGAACTCTCCGCGTACCTCCGCCGGCGCATCCGCTTTGATGTCGTACATGTCCTGATGCGGCGGCCCGCCACACAGGTAAACCATGATCACGGCTTTGTGCGACGAGCCACCGCCGGCTCGCGATTCCGCCGACAGCAACTGCGGCAACGTCAGACCGCCCAGGCCGAGTGCCCCGAGCTTGATAAAGTCCCGGCGAGTCGCACCATTGCATAAGCGGCGCGAATGGGAGGTCCCGTGTAACGTGAGCATGGCTGTTGCCTCTCGCTGGAACTGGATTGACGATGCGATGAATCCCCTCACGCCGAGGCTGAAGTATGTCCAACCGCGACGATCGCTAGCTTATTATCGATCGGTAACCCCTCTCCGCGTAAAACCGCGAAAAAGATCCTTGGGATCAGCCAAGCCGAACCCACGATTCCCATCGAAATAGCCTGATGCATGATACCTGCGGCCTGGAACATCCTCAAGTCGGACGCAGTCTGCCCCCCCTTGGCGGATCGTCGTTTCTTGGAGGACTCGATCGCTGGAGCGTCTCTTTCGGGCGTGCGAATCCGGGTCTTGCTAGCAGCGAACGTGGCCGTCACGCGGTGCGATTTGTTTCGACTTTGCGGCCTATGCGGAGAATACATCTTGGGTAAAACGGCGAAGGGGTGATCGCGCGGCAGCAAAGTTTCGCCAGGTTCTCGAAGTGCGAGGAAGGCGCGCGAGATCTGCGAGGAGAAATCGGACAACGCAGAGCAAGTTGATTTCTCGAAGCAGCATGCCGAACATTGGAAGGACAGCCGCAAGGCGAATCGAAAACGAATTGCAGGGACGCAGTTGTCTTTCGATCCGCGTAATGTCAAAACAGGCCATGGATCTACGACGTAGCGCACCTTCCAATCAGCGTCGACGCCGCGTTCTGCTGGAAGAGACCGCGCCGACGGAAGAGGAGTCGGCCGATACGTCCGGTCGACGTCGGTCCTCCTCGCGCCCACCGCGCTCGTACTCTGAAGCGGCCTTGGCGATAAATCAGCCTCGAATCACCGATCTGCTCTCCGGGCGGCCGTGGGGGTATGTTCTCCTACTGATCGTGTTTGCCTTCTCCATCGTTGGACTCGGCTTTCTCGAAGCACGATCGATCGCATGGGAATCTGAATTCAGCGAGCAAGCCGCGGCCCTTTTGCATCCGTCCCAACCCGGTAGCATTTCGCGATGGTTTTCTTCGCTGCTCCGGGGCTTCGCCGGCATCCTGGCAACGGTCATCTTTTCCTTACGACGTCACAAGACCAGCGACTATCACGCGCGGTACCGCTGTTGGTTGCTGGCGTCGCTTGGATTTTTTCTCGCGAGCGTTGATACGGCCACGGGCATTCACCACTTGATTCGCGATGGTTCGCAGTTGCTGGCAAATCGTTGGCTGCCGAACGCTGGCTGGTTGAAGAACTTGAGTTCCTGGATCGGACCGTGTTTGTTCACCTTTTCGGGACTCCTCATCGCACGTCTGGCCATAGAGATCCGACGCAATCGCCTCTCGCTGGTCGCGATGGCGATGAGCGCGGCCGGCTACCTGCTGGTTGCCGCATTGGAGTCGGGCTGGTTTGCGACGGATTCCGTAGCGATGCGTGCCGTGGTGATTGAATCGCTGCGACTGGCGGCCGATCTGAGCCTGCTCACATCCGTGCTCACCTTCGGGCGGTATGTTTACCTCGACTCCCAAGGCCTCTTGCGACGTTCGGGCAAAGCGAAGAAGAAAAAAGAGGAGCGAGCCGCAGACGGCTCCGGATCGTCGGTTGCAGGAAATCGGGAAACCGATTCGGGGACCGTCGACTCCTCAGAAGAAACTGCAGGCAGTTCTCGCTCCGCATTGACATCGTCCTCATCGAATACGGCCGCGAACAATCGGCGTTCGGATCTCGACAGCGAACCGAGGTCTGAATCCGGCTCCAGCCGTAAGCCGCCGATCCCGGTTCGATCGTCAGCTCGTTCATCGGCTGACTCGGAAGCCGACGACGATGCGGATCACGAATCGGACGATTCCGGATTGTCGCGTGCGGAGCGTCGTCGGCAGCGAAAGCTGGCGAAACGAGAAGGTCGATCCGCCGCCTAATTCACAGCTGCGAGAATCTTGGAGCGGTGATCGCGCGTTGCGATTCGCGAATCGACGAACGAGCGAGCCTTCTTGTACCCTGGTACCTGCGATCTGCTATCGATCTTGCCTCATCGCGGAGATGGGCACTGACCGATCTTCGGGATGGGAGTGCATCGCTGGATTGGGGATCATATTCGCCGATCGCAAGGCATCGGACTGTCGCCGTTGCCGGTAGTACTTGAGACCCGGCAAGAAGAAACTCGCGCCCGCAACCACGCCGTAGATAAGGTGACCGATCGAAGACCAGTAGGCCATGGCGGCCGCGGTGGCGAAGAGGGCTGCGGACCAGAAGTAGAACCTGCCGGAGAGAATGCCTGCTTTGACGAGAAACACCATGCCGGTGATCAGTCCCAGGATGGGGGACAGGGTGAGCACGTGCAATCCGAGCCATGCTTCAAGCGGGAACAGCAAGGCGATGCTGATCATTGCCGCGCCCCAGATATGCGCGATCTGCCGTTCCACGAATAACACCGGCCCGATCCGACGTCGCAACAGCCAGAACACGCCCGCCCATGTCCACAGGGCGAGCGTCCACAATCCGGCATAATGCCAGCGATTTTCATCCTCGAGCCAGTACAGCCCGTTCGTTAGCATGCAAACGACGAGCAGGACGAGGCTATGCCACATCCATAGCAGTCCCCAATTCTCCAACACGGTTGCGTGGTGTGTCTCGCGAAAGAGCCGGGCGATCACCTGTCCCACCCGACCGGTGCGTACCGAGAGCGGTTCATCCTGCAAGTAGGCTTCGAGATCATCCGCGAGTGCCGCGGCGGAGGGATAGCGAAGATCTTGCGGCTTCTGGAGGCAGCGGAGTGCGACCAGTTCCAAGTCGCGATTGACCTTCGGATGCAGAATGCGCGGCGGCACGGGATCCTCGCCCAGCACCATCAGCACGGTGTCGACCGGCGATGCCGTCTGAAACGGCGGGCGACCGGTAAGCATATGATAGAGAACGGAGCCAAGGCTGTAGACGTCGCTGGTCGGACCGACGCTCCCGCGATCTCCGGCGGCCTGCTCCGGCGCCATGTAGGCAGGCGTTCCCAGGATCGAACCGGTGCGGGTCACACTATCGGATGCGGATGCTTGCTTGGCCAAACCGAAATCGGTGACATGAGGAACGCCGTCGCGATCGAGCAGAATGTTCGATGGCTTCAGATCGCGATGTAATACGCCGTGTTGATGCGCGTAGTGCATGGCGCGGGCCACTTGCCGGAGGATATCAGCCGCTTCGCGCGGCTGCATCGGTCCCCGTGCGAGGCGTTGCACGAGCGTCTCGCCATCCACCAGCTTCATGCTGTAGAGCGGATGCCCGTCGATTTCGCCGACATCGTACACCGGAACGATTCCGGGATGATCCAGACGGGCTGCTGCTTCGGCTTCCGTGCGGAATCGCTGCAATTCGGCGGGCGTCGCCAGCGCGCCACGAAGGATCATCTTGACGGCGACATCCCGCTGCAGGCTTAACTGCTTGGCCCGGTAGACGATTCCCATCCCGCCGCGGCCGAGCTCGGCCATCAATTCGTAATCGCCAAGCCGATAGGGAAGGGCACCGATAAAACTGCCCTCTGACTCCCGATCGGCTTCGCCGCGCGGGTACGCTCCACCACGCGCCGCCTGCGGTTGCTGAGGATCGTCTGGCGTCGCCAAGCGGTCCGCCTCGAGCCGCGCACCGCTGCCCGCGGCCGCAGAAACGACGACGGCACCCCACAAAAAACGTAACTCGCCCGCCAAGTCAGGATGCGCTTCGCAAACGCGCTCCAGTTCAACCGACTCACCCCGCTGAACGCGGTCCGCCAGTTCACTGAGCAGTTGAGCTAGACGCTCGTCCTGCGAAGGCTCGTCTTGCGAAGCCGACTGCGGTTCCATCGCCGATCGCGGAAACCAATTCACTGCCGGTCGGCTCCCGTTGAGGCCCCCAGCACTGCTCGCAACCTGCGAATCGCTCGCAGGTATCGCATGCTTGCCGCCGGCTCGGTCAGGCCAAGCACATGGGCTGCCTCCTGATTCGACAGCTGTTCGTAATGCCGTAACAGAATAATTTCGTGGTCTTGTTCCTCGAGCTGCACCATCGCTCGCTCCACCACCTGGGCCATTTCCCGCTGCGCTGCGGCGGTGGCCGGCGTGATGCCTTTATCCATGATTTTCGCCGCCAATTCGACGGCCGATTTCTCCGCGTCGGTCTGCACAACCAACGGTTGCTCACGGTCGACGCTCCGCTTTCCTGATACGCGATGTCGACGATGCGCGTCGATGATGCGATCCTGAGCGATCTGACGCAGCCAGAGATGAAAAGCCAAGCCAGGCTGTTTCAAGTAACCCGCAAGACGACGGTGAGCCTCGACGAGGACATCCTGAACCACGTCGCTCACATCAACGCGGCGTTGAATCCGGACATCCAGCCGCATCTGCACCATCCGACGCAGACTATCGCGATGCCGGTCCAACAATCGATTCACGGCCTCTGCCTGACCAGCGCGAGCCTCCTTCAACAAGTCTTCCGTTTTTTCCTGCGCAGGCCACATGCGGGAGCCGCCACTACTTCTTCAGCCCTGGGGCTGCTACGAACGTTGCGATGGCGTTTCCATCCGCCGCGTTCCAGATGCGAACTTCTCCATTAAACGATCCACCCGCAACGCGTTTGGTCGCGTCATGGTATGCGGCGGTCAACACCGCATCGGTCGCGCCCGCGTAAGCACGAACTTGCCCTTGGGTCTTTGCGTCAAACTGCTTCAAGGACTTATCGGCTGACGCGGCAAACAAAAATCCGCCTCCGACCGGCAATTTGTAGACCTCGTCGCCAAACGCGACCTCCGCCGTTTTTGCTCCATCCGCAATTTTCCAGCGATGAATCTTCCGGTCGTTGCCGGCCGAAAAGACTTCCGCGCCATCCGGATGAAAGGCGACGCCGCGAACCGGTTGTCCATGTCCCGAATAAGTCACCGCCAATTCGCCGGTCTTCGTGTCGAAAACCTTGGCCGTCTTATCGCGACTGGCCGAGGCCAGCCGGCTGCCGTCTGCGTTCCACGCCGTTGCTGTTACCCAATCCGAGTGACTGTTAATCGCAAACAACTCCTTGCCTGTCGCCGTCTCGAAGATTCGCAGCACCCCGTCCGCCGCACCAACCGCCAAGCGGTCGCCTTGCGGACTGAACGACACATCCAGCACCACATCCCCTGTACTACCCAGTACGTTCAACATGTTCCCCGATGCGAAATCAAAAAGGCGCACTTCGCCGAGTCGGCCCGGCGTACCGCCGCCCACGGCCAGCAACTTTCCGTCGGGACTGAAGGCCAAGGCATGACTTCGCTGTCCGACATTTTTCCATCGCCGGATCAATTGACCATCGGCAGGATTCCAGACGGTCAGTTCATGATAGCCGCCCACCATCAATTGCGAGCCGTCGGGCGTGAAAGCCATGGCCGTGATCGGCAAGGAATGCGGGTATGCTTCCGGCGGATCGGGATAAACAGGCGGAGGCACAATCGAGACCAGCGGTGCTTTGGGATCGGGACTATCGTAAGCCGCTCCCTCTTCGATCCACTGTTTGATTAACGCCACCTGGTCGGCGGGCAGCGGCGTGCCTTCCAGCGGCATCCGCTCCACGGGATCGGTTGAAATAATGCGTCGAAAGGCTTCGCTACCATCGACATTCTTGGCGATGAATCCAGGCGCAGTTGATTCGCCCGCCGCCATCACCCGTTCAAACGTGTCGACTCGGTAACTACCTTCGGCCTTCTTCGGTCCGTGGCAGGCCAGACAGTTGTTGATCAGGATCGGGGCAATCGATTTGCGAAAGCTAACCGGATCTGCGGCGCGGACCGCCGGCCCAACGAGGCCGATGCATAGTGCGAGCATGAATCGCGCTCGCATGAGATTCCGGAGGGACCGACTTGATTGATAACGCATGGAAAGCAATCTCGCATCGCTTAGTGTTGGAACAAAAACTCGTTGGTGTTAAGCAACGCCCAGCAAATGTCTTCGAAGGCGACGATTTTGTCGCCCTTCGCCGCCAAGTGCTTCATACTGGCATCCACTTCCATCGGCGTCGGCGTGCGGCACACGGCAGCCATATAGAGTTCGTTGAGGATTTCCAAGTCGCTCTTGTTCGCCTTCAACATTTTGCGGAAACGATTGTTCTCGTTCCGCAGCTTCTCGTAGATCAGCGGTCCATTGAAAAACTGGATCGCCATGCCGAGATTCGATTCGCTCGACCGCTCACATGCGCAAACGGTTTGACGTTCCGGCTGTCCGAATGTCTTGAGAAAATCGTTCTTGGCCAAATCGGGCGCCGGGATCTGCGTCGCTTTGGTTCCAGCCGGCAGCGTTCCGAATTGCTCGGCCACATCCGTCACGGCACAGATCGCATCCAGCAATTGTTCGGCCGACAGGAGGCGCGGTTGGAAGTGTGAGGCGTACTTGGCATCGTCCTTGTTAAAATCGTTCGCCCGGAACGACGCTTGGTACGTCCGGCTGTTCAAGATCGTGCGAATCACATGCTTGCGGTCGAACCCATGATCGGCGAAATCGCGAGCCAGCGCATCGACCAGCGCGGCATTCGCGGCCGGATTCGATTCGCGGAAGTCATCGTTCGGTTCCACGATCCCGCGACCAAGCAGTTGACTCCAGATGCGATTCACTTCCACCTTGCCAAAAAACGGATTGTCGCGCCGCGTCAGCCACGCAGCAAACAGGGTTCGACGATCTTGATCGGCCCCAGGCTCCACGTCGCCCGCCAACGGCAGCCACGGCTTCATCTGTTTACCCGTGCGCGGTTGCGTCACCTCGCCTGCACCCGCCAACCACACCACGAGCTCATCCGGCCGCCGCGTCTTTTTCTTCTGCACACGATTGAAAAAAGCAGCCATCCCGTAGTAGTTGTCCTGCGTCCAACGCTCAAACGGATGATTGTGGCACTTGGCGCATTGCAATCGGGCGCCCAGGAACACCTGGGAAATGGTCTCCACCGATTCGGTTGGATCGTTGGTAATACGATAGAAGTTGGCCGGCGGATTGTTGTGCGTACTGCCGACCGCCGTCAGCAAATGCCGAGCGAACTCGTCGTACGGCATGTTCTCTTCGATGGCCTGCTCCACCCAGCGGTGATATTTGTGGACACCGTCGCCACCGACCGAAGCCGTGGTCATCTTCAGCAGATCACCCCATTTCAACGCCCAGAACTTTGCGTATTCGGGACGCTGCAGAAGTTCATCAATCAACTGTCGACGCTTGTACGGAGAACGATCCGTCAGGAACCGATTGGCTTCTTGGACAGTTGGCAGAATGCCAATAACGTCGAGGTACACACGGCGCAGGAATTCTTCATCCGAACAGAGTTCCGACGGCAGATAAGAGAGCTTCTTCAGCTTCGCATTGACCAGCTCATCGACATAGTTGTTCGCGGGTGGATTATTCCAGGCAAATCCCGGAATCTCTTTCACGAAGGTCATGAAATTGGACTCGATGAACTCCAAGTATCGAATGATGATGGCCGCTTCGCCGCGATCTTTGCCCACCACCAGTCCGCCCTCGGAAACCGTAGCTACTTCCGTATCCGAACTGGAATAGACCGCCAGGGGCGTGACATCGCGGACGGAACCGTCGGAGAAGTGAGCCAACACCGACAATTGCTGGGTATGTGCCGGACGCATAAACTGGCGACCGGTCGGCGGATAGACCTCGAGCTTCACGCAGCGCGGCGCGTTCGGCGGATCCAGGCGGCAACCTTCACTGATCCAATCGCGTAAGACGCCATATGCCGGATCGCTCTGCCGTAGTTTCAAACCGCCGCCGTGCGAGACCTTCATCATTGGCTTCGTCAGCAACAAGCTTTGATCTGCCTGGAATGGATTGGTGCGTCGCCCGAAATCTTCGCGGATCAACGTGACTTGATCGAGCTGCGGATCGAATGCACGCAAGGACAGGCGAAAACCGCCCTTGCCGCTCGGGGATCCATGGCAGGCACCCGAGTTGCATCCGTTCTTCGAAAGCGCCGCCAGCGCACCGTATTCAAACGACACCGGTTCCGGCACGGTCTGGGCGCTCGCCACCAGCGAAATTTTCACCGGCGGGATCTGTCCCACCGTCACCTGGATCTCAGCCGACCCGTCGCCCGCCGGCGAGGCGACCGAGCCTTCGACCTTGGCCACCGCCGGGTTTGAACTCGCAAACTGCGCCACGCGCGTCAGATCCTGGACCGTGCCATCGGCATACACGCCGGTGACGATCATCTGCATTTGCTGACGTTTGCCCGTGAACTTGATCGATGTCGGAAAGACGTCCAACCGCTGCGGTTGGCCGATGTTGATCGTTTCCAACTTTTCCGCGGGGGCTTTTTCATCCGCCATCGCCAGCGTCAGCCAGCCACCGCAAGCCAAAGCGCAAAAAACGCCGGCTTGCAGCATCCAATTCCTTCGCAGCATCGAATTCCATATTCGGGATCGTCGCATCATGGATCGTTCCTTCATCGTTAGATCGCTGATCTGGCGCCGCGGGGCTGGTTCCACTACTTCTTCACTTCCGCAGCGATCGGGGCACTGTCTACTGTCAAATCCTGACCTTGGAATTTGGTCGTTGCCACGACCGCCAAGTCTTCGATTTTACCCGCCGGTGCATCGGCCGCGGCGGTGAGGTCCACGTCCACGAACGCCTGGTCAGCGGGGATGGTCATCTCCGCGGGGCCCGTGACGCCCGGGGGTAGCTTCTTCCACTTTACAACAATCGGTTGCTTGTCTGCATCATTTCCCGTGTTCATCCGCGCCGCCGAGATTCGGACCTTCTGCACGTTTCCAAACACCAGATTAGGCACTGGAGCAATGGTTATCGACAGGGGGGTAACAATCTGCAACGGCAAATTGCTGGCCAGCACGGTCTGCCCGCGACCTTGGAACTCGGCAAAACTAAGCACATTCAAGTTGAGTTTGCCCTCCGCCATATCTTTTGGACCTTTGACAATTACTTGGTAGGTCTCGGAGGGCCCGTTGCCGTTTCGCTTGACTTCGAAGGCGAAGCCGGCGGGCGGCGAAACGAAATAGACTTGCAGCGGATCCTTGAACTCGCCCTGCTTTCGCTCGAGCTGCACTATGAATTCGCTTTGGCCGGTCTGGCGCGGAATGATGACTGCCGGACGGTCGATCTTGGCCTCGTAAAACGGTGCCATTTCTGCCGCCGTTGCCATCGGGATCACGCCATCCATCCATGTCGGAGGATACAACAGGTTCGGACGCAGCACGCGAATGAGGTCGAGCGTCCCCACAGTCGCGGACACTTCCTGACCGTCGATCGTTGCCTTGCCAATGATTTTCAAAGCGGTGAATTGCCCCGGCGTGAACGTCGCAGGCGGAACCACGATCAGCTTCGTCTGCGGCTGTTTTTCGGGGATGACATTATTAAAGACCTGATAGTCGCCACCCGGCCCTTCGACCGACAAGGTAATGGGACCGTCGTATCCATTTCGAGCGCACGGAATGTCAATCGAAAACGACCCGTTCTTCGCTGTGAGCAGTTTGTAGCGGGTTGCTTTATCCGGCTTTAGTGCCAATGAGAAACTGCCCACCGGCTCGATGCCTACGCGATAGACCGATTCCACGCCGCCTTGCTTGAGAAGATCCTGGACAGCCAGTCGATAGCTGCCATCTTCGGGAAACGTAAAGACCAGGGTTTCTTCGTCGGCGTCGCTAACCGCACTTTCGGCCAACACACTCCCGTCCGCCTTTTGAATGTACATCTTCAGCAGAACAGGCGAACCGAAGCTTCGCGTACCAGCCTTAAATCCAAGGCGCTGCCCTTTCTTGGCATCGAAGGAGAAAACATCGCGATCGCCCGGAGTCTCGAGTCGGCCGCTGATCCCGCCCGGCACCACAATCGGATTTGCCTTGGCCGCTTCGTTATTCGGCTCCGCTTCCACCGCCTCCGGCATCGTGCTCAGCATCGCCGTCGCAAAACCGGACGACTGGCCGTTCGGATACCGCGCACCCACCGTGACGCGTCCCCCGGCAACGCCGTTGGGAACGGCTACATCCACCGCCGGAATGGCGTCCGCTCCCGGTCCCGCGAATGTGAATTTGGCCGTGGTGCCCGCCTTGCCCGCCAGCGGAAACGTTGAGATCGCTAACGGAAAGTCACCAACTCGCAGGCGATATCGACCGCCGGGTCGGTACTGATTGTCGCGAACTTCCAAGACATATTGTCCGGGTGCTTGAAACGTATGAGCGAACCGGCAGTCAGACCCCAGTCCGGGATCATCGTCGGCCAGCATCAATTGTTTGCCGTTGGCGTCGAGCAGCCGCAGCACGGGGTCGTAGGCCTCGCCCAGCCGGCCCGCAAACACCTCCACTGCGACTCGCTGACCGCTCTGCACATTGATCTTGTAATAGTCAAAACGCGATCCATCGCTTACACCGTCCACTGCAGCCAAGGTCGGGATCTCTTGAGCCTGCGCGAACGACTGGTTTTGACCGTTGTCGGCAACCGTCGGCAGATCATCCACCAGTAATAACAAGGGATCGGAAACACCTTCGGGCGTGGAGACCATCAGGCCGCCAATGCCCACCGGCACGCCGGCTTCCAGGGTTACTTTCACGGTCCGTTGCGTTTGACCGGGCTTCGGCTCGGCGAGCGGCACCAGGTCGATCTTCGCGGGAAAGCTCGACCAAATCTGCAGCGGGTCGTCGAGTTTCTGTCCCGTAAGCACCAGATCGATCGTCTTCCCCGGCGCAACGGCTGCCGGAGTTGAGCTCGTCAAGGCGGGCTGTGCCAGAGCCGGGCTGGTCTGCAACGTCAGTCCCAGCGCGGCCATTGCAGGAATCATTCCCGTAAGCCACGCCTTGGTCTGAAAAGAAACACGGGCATGGCGAGAACCGCGTCGGTATCGCAGAGCATGTCGCAAACGATCTCGGAGAAAGTCAATGGTTGATGGCATGGCGATGGACGGCCTTCCGTTAGCGTTCGGCCCGGAAGATGGCATGATGGTCATTCCTCCAGGCGTGGGTCAGGTGTTCGCGACAGACCGGGTCAGGGTGCCGCGACGCTATCTCAATTGTGGAGCATCCCCGGTGCTTTGGCAGGTTGGATCAGTCCAATCCCGAGGCTCTCAGGCAGGCAACGGTCTATTCTGAAGCGACGCCAGGGGCCGGTCAATCAGTTTTTGACGGGTTCAACGAAAAAACGGCATGGTCCTACCCGCCGTTTCGGTCCTTTTAAGGACTGCTGAAAGGGTCCGCGAAAGGCCTGCGAAGCCACTCGCTCCCCAAACCGCGCGCCCCCTAAGCCGCGCGCCGCAACCGCTGCGAAACGAGGCTCCGTCCCGCACAAGTCTTCGACGAGGTTGACCCCAGGACCGATGTTGACCCCAGGACCGATGTTGAACCCGGGGCCGATATGGAACCGATGCACGAGGCTGCCAGAGGACTCGTTCACGCGCGATCAGACTCGCTCGACGATCGTCGCGATGCCTTGCCCGAGACCGATACACATGGCTGCGAGACCGACATTGGCTTGTCGGGTGACGAGCGCATGAATCAAGGTGGTCATGATCCTCGCTCCACTGGCTCCCAGCGGATGCCCCAAGGCAATCGCACCGCCCCGGATGTTGACGCGATCGAGTTCCAGGTCCAGGCCCCGCACACAGGCCAGCGTCTGCACTGCGAACGCTTCGTTGATTTCAATCAGGTCGATATCCTTCAGGGACATCCCGGCGCGAGCCAATGCCTTTCGGGCTGCCGGGATCGGGCCGAGTCCCATCACAGCGGGCGCGAGTCCGGCCACGGCCGTCGCGCGTACGCGAACCAACGGCTTCAACCCCAACTCCCCGGCTTTCGACTCCGACATCACCAGCATGGCAGCAGCACCATCATTCAGCGGTGAACTGTTGCCTGCCGTGACGGTGCCGCCTCGCGGCATGAACGCCGGTTCCAGCGCGGCGAGCGCTTCGAGACTGGTATCGCCTCGAACACATTGGTCGCGCTGCACGAGGATCCGGTTTCCTTGCTCATCACGACCGAAGACCGGCACCAACTCGGGTTGAAACTCACCCGCATCGTGGGCTCGCGATGCCAGCCGGTGACTTCGCAGTGCGAAGGCGTCCTGGTCGGCGCGCGAAATGTTGTGCGTCTGCGCCAGGAACTCGGCCGTCGCTCCCATATGCAGCGCGGCTCGCGACGTCACCCGGAACAATTTTGGATTGACGTCGAACCCATGATCCATCGGCACGTGATGCATATGTTCGAAGCCGCCCACCACATGAACGTCCTCAGCGCCGGCGGCAATCGCGTGCGCAGCTTGGTGCAGGGCTTGCAGGCTGCTGCCACACAGTCGATTCACGGTGGTCCCGCCCGTTTCCATGCTCAGACCCGCCATCAGCGCGATGGTTCGGGCGGCATTCATTCCGTGCTCCAGCGTCTGCTGGGTGTTGCCGAGTATGACATCTTCGATTTGGTGAGGGTCGATACCGGTACGTTGCAGAATCGCTTCGATGCAGGCGACGCACAGGTCGTCACCTCGCACGTCGCGAAAGAATCCCCGTTCGGGATGAGCCCGTCCGATCGGCGTCCGCACGCAATCCACGATGACTGCCGTCTTCATGCACGCCCCTCCCGGTAGAATTTTGCGCCGCTGTTGGCCAGTTCGAGTAACAGCGGTGTCGGCCGGAAACGCGATCCCAGCGATTCCCACTCTCGCAATTGCTCCACAACCGATGCCGCGCCGACGGCGTCGGTGTCGAACAGCAGTCCGCCGCGGTAGGCAGGATAGCCCAGTCCATAAATCAGCCCGAAGTCGACATCGCGCGGATCGCGCACGACTTGCTCTTGCAGTACTCGCGTGGCCTCAAGCAGCATCGGCAGCATCAAGCGGGAGATAATCTGCGTCTGAGATTTCGTCGTCGGTGGACTGCAGTAAGGCGCGATCAACGGATCGAGTGCCGGATCGGGCTGCGCGTCTCCCCGCTTGTTCTTGTACGAGAAAAACCCCGCGCCGCTTTTCTGGCCCAGTCGCCCCTGTTTCATCAACATCGGCAGAATCGGCGAAGCGGCCACGCGGTCCGGATACGCTTCCCACATCGTTCGCCCTGCGTAAAAAGCCGTATCGATGCCAACCATGTCGTAGAGCGCGATCGGTCCCATCGGCATTCCATACGCCTTCGCGGCTCGATCGATGTCCATGAGCGAAATGCCCTCGGAAACCAATTGCAACGCCTCGTTCATGTAGGGAAACAGCAGCCGGTTTACGAGGAAGCCCGGGCCGTCCGCCACTACGATCGGATGCTTGCCAATCCGTTTGGCATGCGCCACGACCGAGGCGACCGTTTCGTCGCTTGTCTGTCGCCCTCGAATGACCTCGACCAGTTGCATCCGCTTTACGGGATTAAAGAAATGCAGACCGCAAAACCGATCGGGCCGCGTCAACTTCTCCGCCAATCGCGTGATGGGAATGGTGGAAGTATTGGAGGCGAGGATCGCCTCAGGGCGTAATTGCGGTTCGAGTTGCGCGTAGATTTGACGCTTGACGTCCGCGTTCTCGACCACCGCCTCGATCACCAGATCGCACGCGGCCAGGTCGATCAGTTCCGATGTCGCGTGCAACAGCGGCGCGGCCTGCAGCGTTCGCTGCACATCAGGGCGTTTTGTTTTCTTGTTGTACGCCACGTCTTCAAAAGCGCTGCGCACGCCACGATCCAACGCTTTCTCATCGGCATCCATCAAGGTGGTCGCTACGCCGCGTTTGACGTTTGCGGCGGCAATCCCGCTGCCCATAATTCCCGCACCAATCACACCCGCTCGCCGGATCTCCCGACCCGCAACCGCCGCGGTGCTGAGCCCCGTATCTTTCTTGATGCGATCGGTCAGAAAAAAGACGTTCAACAAGGCGCGATTCACGGGCGAACCGAACAACGCCCCCATCTGCTCCGCTTCGCGCTCGCAGGCTGCAGACGCATCGAGGCGAACCGATTCCAGCATCAATTGCAAAGCGGCTTGCGGGGCCGGATAGGCACCTTTGGTTTGCTGCTGGATTTGAGCCGACGCGGCCGCAGCCAGAAAGGCCTGCTCGGTTGCCTCCATCACCAGCGGCTGAGCCCATCGCGCCCGATCCGCCAAATACGATCGGGACGCATGCTCGATGCGGATCAGATTCATGGCCGCCGTTACTAAGCGATCCGTATCAACCACATCGCTCGTGAGTCCCATCTGCTGCGCCTGACGCGCATCCACCGGTTCGCCGCTGGTAATCATCTCCACCGCCAGCGGCAAACCGATCAGACGCGGAAGTCGCACCGTGCCGCCCCAACCGGGGATCAGTCCGAGCTTGACCTCGGGCAATCCGATTTCCGACCGCTCGGAGTTGGACATGATTCGGCGGTCGCACCAGCAGGCAAGTTCCATCCCGCCGCCCACGCAGATGCCATCGATCGCCGCGACCGTGACCATCGCCAGCTGGGACAGGCGGGAGAACAGGAGTTGGCCTCGCCGGCAAAGTTCCGCAGTCTGTTGCGGCGTCACCGTCGGCATCGCCATCACAAACTCGCGCAGATCGGCTCCGGCAATGAACGTTCCAGGCTTTCCCGAAACAAGCACCAACCCTTTCAGATCGCTGCGGGCGCTCAACAGGTCCAAGATCTGACG
>JBJOLO010000585.1:0-5376 GCA_046045565.1 Planctomycetota bacterium
TCCCCACCTCGTGTAATCGATGTCATGTACACCGTCGTTCCCCATATCCCCGGTGCCGAAGTGATACCACCAAGTCCAGCGATTGTGGACTCGATTCGAACGATAGGGAATCATGGTCGCGGGTCCGACCCAGGAATCGTAGTCGAGCCCTGCTGGCGGATCGGTGTCTTTGCCGCGCCCGATCGAACCGCGGCGCTGAATATTCCAGCATTTAGCCACAATCACGGTGCCGATCAGACCGTCGCGAAGCAATCCAACGGCATCGATCATCATCTGCGTACTTCGGCTTTGCGTGCCGTGCTGCACCAGTACTTTGTTGCGCGCCGCTGCATCGACCAAAAGCCGGCCTTCACGAATGTTGTGCGAGATCGGCTTCTCGACATATACGTGCTTGCCGGCTTCACAGGCCAAGATCGACGCCGGCGAGTGCCAGTGATCGGGCGTGGTGACAAGCACAATATCGAGCGACTTGTCGTCGAGCAGTTTCCGCATATCGCCCACGGCGCGAGCCGCCGGGATATTCAAGGCTTTCGCTGCCGATGCCAGACGCGACGCGTCTGCGTCACAGACGTAGGCAATCTCGACGTTAGGATTATTCTTAAACAACTGCACGTCATGCATGCCACGGCCGCCGCAACCGACCAAGCCGACAGTGAGCCGATCGTTGGCTGCACCACGTCCTGATTTCGTCAGGGCGCTGGCCACCAACACGCCGCTCGAGGCCGCTTGCAGGAACGTGCGACGATTCGAATCGCTTCGCTTTTGCATGATCTTCTCCTGTCGACAGAAAAATGGGGAATCGACTGGCGTGATGACTCGAGGCGATCGCGATGCATCCGAGTCAGTCCCTCGGCGGGAATCTACGTCAGCCCGGGAATCGGTTCACCATGATAGACCTGATGAGGTCGCTGCAGCAGATCTTTCCACACCAACGTACGAGGCAAGCCGAGCGCCTGATAGATCGAGGCTGCCATATTTTCGGGTCGCTGAGGATCGGCACTGGGGTATGCGCCTAACCGGTCCGATGCGCCGATCACGGTCCCGCCACGTACCCCACCGCCGGCGAAAAACACCGTTTGCACCGCCCCCCAATGGTCGCGCCCCGGCAAATTGGACTTCGCGCCTTCAAATGTAAAAATCTTTGGCGTGCGGCCGAACTCCCCGGCCATCACAATCATCACGTCGTCCAGCATTCCTCGCTGATCCAAGTCGTCGATCAATGCCGATACCGCTCGATCGGTCGGAGGCAAAAGGAAATTTTTGAGATTCGGAAACGCCTTTTCATGCGTGTCCCAGGTCTCGTCGTTGCCAAGATTGACTTGCACGAGACTCACACCGGCTTCAACCAGTTGCCTCGCCATCAACAACGACCAGCCAAACGAATTGCGACCATACCGGTCTTGCACATCGCCCGGTGCGGCATGCACATCCAATGCCTTGTGAACGCTTCCTTCATTGAGCATCGACAGCGCTGACTGCCGCAACCGATCGAATTCGGTGACGCGCGCTGCTTGGTCAAACGCTCGCCGTTGTTCGTCGAGTGTCTTCAACAATCGCATGCGGCTGTCGTGACGCTCCTGCAAGACATCGTGCGGTAATTCCAACCGAGGCGATTCAAAAACGTACTCCGGTGGATTGCTCGCTCCCTCCCATCGCTGAAAACCATACTCGGGAAACGCCCCGTGAATGTACTTCGTATCACGATAACGACTGGCCTCAATGAACCAAGGATCGTGTTTCCAGCCCATCTGTCCCGCGAATTGTCCCGGAATTGTTCGGCCAGTCACATGAATCAGTTTTTCGGGTAGCACCGCCGCGGGCGGTAAATTATTGCGGGCCGGCACCACACCCTGCGCTACGGAGGCGATCGACGGATGATCACTCGGTGTCGGTCGATTACCGTCAAAGCCGATCGGTGCGGACGACCGCCCCGTTAACATCACGTGATGACCGATCGAGTGCTCGTTGTGTGGATGCGTCAGCGACCTGACCAGCGCCCATTTATCGCTGCGTGCTGCAAGCATCGGCAGGTGCTCGCAGATGTAAATCCCCGAACTTCGAGTCGCAATCGGAGCGAACTCGCCACGCACATTGTCCGGCGCATCGGGCTTGGGATCGAAACTGTCGTGCTGGGTCAATCCACCCGACAAGAAAATATAAATCACCGCCTTGTGCGAAGACGATGCGGATGACCCGGCCTCGGCAGCCAACATCCGCAATCCCTCAACGTGGTTCGCCCCGATGCCCAGCAAACCGATCGCGCCGGCCTGAATCGCCGTGCGACGCGAAATCGCGGTATGAGCCGGAATGGCTGATCGCGCAAACGCGGAACGCTTCGCCTTCGGCATCCGGGCAATCTCCTTCATCGACACGGACCGCGCACAGTCGCTCGCTGACGCGATACCATGGCAAACGTTTTGCGTCCCAGTATAGCGATAGTAGGCGACTGATCAGAACCGTTCTCGACCAGAAAAATAACAGAACGGGGCCAGGAGACCGTCAAGTCCATGGTCGGCGTCCATGCTTCGGTTGCTCGCCTTTTCGATCAAGTGATGACTAGAACCGGTAGCCAACACCGATATTGGAAAAGAAGTTGGCCGCGTCATCATTCAGCCCCCACCCGACCCGCAAACCGACTTCGTAGTTCGCATGGATTAAGTAGTGCAGACCCGGGCTAAGGTATTGCGCCGTGCGATCTTCCTCGAGACCGTCGGAAAAAATTCCAAAGTACTCCAGGTGAGCATCCCATCGTTCGCCGATCTGCTTTTTTAAGACAACCGACGGCGCCCAGAGATTACCGTGATCCTCATGCTCGCTTTCCGTGCCATAACGCATGGCACTGTCAAGTTTCCAGCCGTTGCCGAATGTCCAGCCGCAAACGTAGGTGGCGATCACGTTGGAATCCGGATTGGGCCCGCCAGTCGGAGTGAAACCCTGAACGATCAAAGCGCTAGTCGGTCTCCAACCGTTTTGCTCCGTCAGCCCAAGCTTCATCCCGTATGAAGCTTGATGTTCTTCGACGAGTTTCGAACTGAAGAACTCTTCGCCGAGGTCCCCTCCGGAAATGGATGCCGCCTCGCCGCCGATTTCGTAATTCCAACCGAGCCGGATCTCGAGCCAATCGGTGAGTCCGTAGCGAAGCACGAGCTCCGGCAAGCTATGAGTTTCGTGAGCGTTTCGATTATCGACGAACGAGTAGGCACTCTCGACGATCAATCGACCCCAACCCGCAGTGGTTGTTGCGGGTGTGAATGAATCGCGATCCGTTTCAATCTCGTCGTCCTCTTCCGCCTCGTCGACAGGTTCCATGGCGGGATCCTGACCACGGACAATCTGACGCTCGGTCCCCGGCAAGTTCGCAAAGGTCGAAAGTGGCACTTGCGCATTCGCACTACCAACTCCACAAAGGCAGGCGACAAACAGAAAGCTCTGGATCGATCGACGAGTCATCTTGAAAAGCCTCCGAGGCGAACGAGATCGCTACGCACTCATATGGGTATCGGACGGTTGAGTCCATCAAGATGACTCCCACGAGGGGTGCAGCCGGTTCCGATCCTTGCCGATCGCGACTTGGAGACTGCTAGCACCTCCTGAAACGGTTTATCGCGGTTCGTGGACCAGATCGCTCCCGATCCCGAATTTCGCCGGCAACGGAATATTCGACCAATCCATCTGATCGCCTTGGCGCATCTGCCAGCGTCGATCGAGGGGCAATCGCTGTTTGCCGTTTGATAGCAACGGGACCGCATCATTGATTTGCCGCCCCCCGGTGTGCTCGATGCGAATTACGATCAAATTGTAATCATCGACAACCCACGACTCCGGAGTCAGACGCAAACGAGACTCGGTAACAACGCTTCCCGTATCCTTATCCACATCTCGGGATTTTGCCGATTCATCAACGAGTGTCGCTCGATTCCCGTTGCACCAGGCATCCACTTTCTTCGCACGTGCGGTGACCGCGAGCGTCACTCCTTCTTGCGGCAACCACGACTTAGGCATCTTCACGGCACACCGATACCACGCAACACCTCGATATTCGTCGATCGCCGCAGTCTGCTTCCAGGTATCGATCATCAGCACCGGTCGCCAGTCCTGAAGACGGCGTGCTGTCGCACTTCGCATCGCTTCGTCGCCCAACCCCGCCACGTCGCGAACCGGGCGTGCATCTTTGCTGAAGACGAAACTCGAGCCACCTAGAATCTGATCGCTCGTCACGGTGGGGCATATGAATTGTTCGACATGAGAAATCACCAGGTCATTGCCCGTGTAATGATCAACGTACGGCCATTGCTTCGGGTTGTACATCGCGTCGGTCATATCGCGCATCAACACGACTTGCTTGCCATGTCGAGCCATCTGCCGAAGTCCGAAGGGGCGTCCGAGCACGCACATATTGACGTGGACACCGGTGAGTATCACATGCGTGATGCCGCGCGATTCCAGCACATTCCAGACTTCGTCTCCTCGATCGCTGATGTAATCTTTATCAGCGTCGATGGCGATCATGTCCGACTGCGCCTTCCAGGGCATGCCCGGATTTCGGCCCAGTGCTTTGAGCTTACCGGCCCATTCACGGTGCTCTGCGGGATCATCGTCTTCGCCGCCGTCCGACTGATCGATGGGATACGAGGAGTTGCGTTCGATCGGAATCTGCGAGCACCAGTGGCGGATGTCGGACGGGAGGTTGGCAGCGACCGGCGTGGCAACGGCGCGTCGTCTGGCGGGATGGTCGGCATACGCTTCCATGCAGTCGCTGGGAGCGTGAATGATTGTCGCACCTCGTCGTCGCGCTTCCGTCAACACCTCGTTCAACCGAGGTCCAAACTCATTCAGTCGTCGCACCGCGTTCAGGCAGTGGTGGTAATCCCAGACGTCGCAGACGATGATCGCTGTCTTCGAAGCGGGCCAGATTTCATCTCGCGTGACGCGTTCCGACTTGGCGATCCCGCCGTCGGGTCCGCGTTCTACCTTTTGCTGTCGCAATTTCAGTGCGAAGTCGCTCGCCATCACCGATGCGCCTCCGATTGTCCACGCCAACATCGCTGCCACGATCATTCGATATTGCACCATCCCTTGTCTCCTCATGCGGATTCGTACGGTCTTTCGTGGCCAAGGAGTCGCGGCGCGCTCGCAAACACGAAGCCATCTAAGCCTTCGATAACACGAGCGTGCATCCGCTGCCCCGGTTCGTTGCGAACCATTTTCTCGGCAGACGCCGAGCCTCGTGATAACTTCAGGGCGGTCGAAAAGCAACTACCGCCGACGCGATGCTGTATGACTGCCGTCGCGTAGCGATTAGCGAGGACGCTGATTGGGGCGGCCCGATACGTACGGGGTCGTCCCGGCTTCGTACACGCTGAATTCGGCCCAGAC
>JBJOLO010000586.1:0-4917 GCA_046045565.1 Planctomycetota bacterium
CGGAGTGCTTCGATCATGACCGCGGTGTCGTCGCTGGCGAGTGCTCCCGTCAATTCCGATGGACCATCCGCCAGTGCCGCGCAAACCAGGGCACGATTCGTGATGCTTTTGGAGCCCGGCGGCCGAATGCGGGCATGAAGCGGCTCGCAGGGTTCAATCGTGATTTGTTCCACCGTGATTTGTTCCACAGACGTTCTCGATTGCATGCTCTCGTGCGTTCTCCAGCGAGGTCGTTGTCGCATGTGCCGGCGCAATTCATTGCGACAAGGTTCAAGCGACGCGGGCCTTGGGGGGCAAAAGACGGCCGTCGTGGTTCGCACGCCAGAGCGTCGCTCGCAAAGCAGGTCGTTGACCGGTATTGCTCGTTGCGGATCCGCAACGTTACGGCGTTTTATCCGCGCTAATTTTCCAAAGGTGTTTGTCACTGCGAACGAACAAGGCGCCGTTGGAAGTGGCGGGCGTGCCTTGAATACGCTCGCCGAAGTCGGCCTCTCCGACGATCTCGCCCTTCGTCGCGCCGGTTTTCACCAGCTTGGCTTTCCCGTCCTGATTAATGCACAGGATGTGTTCGCCCGCGAGGATCGGGGTCGCCCAAAACGTGCCGCCGATTCGCGTTTGCCATTTTTGATCACCGGTCTTCGCGTCGGCGCACGTTAGCACGCCTGCCGAGTTGATCACATAAACCGACTCGCCGTCGCAAATCGGGCTCGCGCTTCCGGTTCGCATACGATTCGATTCCCATAGGATTTTGGGAGCCGAGCCTTCCAGTTCCAGCATCGTGATGCCTTTCGCCGGCAAGACGACGTACTTGCCGACGCCCAGCACCGACGGAATGGTTTCGCAGTTGGTTTCGTACTGCCACAGTTGATCGCCGGACACGGGGTCATGAGCGGTGAGTTTCGAGGGGCTTTGCAAGAGTACGATCGGCTTGCCGTCCGGGCCGTTCATCGCAGCAGGCGAACTCCAGTTAAAGGTAGCGGGACGAGCCAGTTTCCAGCGGGTCTCGCCGGTCTCGGCATCGATACCCATGGCGAACGAGTCTGCAAAGTTTTCGACTTGGACGACGACGCTGCCTTGCACTACGACAGGAGACGACGCCATCCCGACGTCGTTGCCTGCTTTGGGGAAGTCATGGGCCAAGCCGCGATACCACTGCAGGTTGCCGTCCAGATCGAGGCAGACCAAATCGTTGGAGGAATAGAATGCATAGATCCGTTTTCCGTCGCTGGCTGGCGTCGGGGCGGCGTTCGCGCTGTCGGGATGCGACAGGGTTCGGCCGGTTGCCCAGAATTGGCGTCGCCACATTTCCTTGCCGCTTTCGGCATCGAAGCAGACGACCAGAATACGATCCTGGCGCGCTCCATCCGAGCAGGTCACGACGACGCGATTGCCTACAACAATCGGACTCGAGGGCCCGCGTCCGGGCAGTTCCGATTTCCAAGCGATGTTTTCTTTTTCACTCCATCGCAGGGGCAGCTTCTTGTCCGTTGCCACGCCCGTTCCTGCGGGGCCGCGGAACTGCGGCCAGTCGGCAGCGTTGGCTGTTCCGATCGTGCCGAGCAGGCTGCAGAGTGCAACGCACGAGCGGAAGAGTTGAGTCGAATAGCGAATCGAGTGTATGTGCACGGGGAACTCCCTTGTTCTAAGCGGTTGGTTTTTCTTTGCGATGGGATGGGTATTCGTGGACGAAGTTGTTTCGAGCTTAGTCGATAGCCTACTTGGTTGTCGTCGCGACGCGGTCGCGTGACAGCACCGCCGTGCCGATCGCGTCGCACACGCGAAGCTGGAACTGCCAGTCCTGAGCCCAGTCTTCGGTTTGCTCGTTTTGAGCGATCTTCAATAGGATGCGATTGGTTCCGGCTTTGAGTTGTCCGCTGCCGACATACTGATCGATACCACCTCCCGCGTGGTAGACGTGGTTCGACGTAAGCAATTCGCCATTGAGCCAAATCTTGTTAGCGCAAGTCGAGCCGAGTCGCAATTCCACGGGCATCGGCTTGTCGGCCACGAGTTCGGCATACGCGTAGGCGATCGCGCCTTTGTGTTTGGCGATCGTTTTGTTGATATCAACTGCGCCAAAGTCGTCGGTGGTGGTATGTTTGATCCAGGCGACCTTGGCGTTGTCTTTGCCGGTGTAGGTTGCGTCGAGTTTAATTTCGGATTCGGGCGGGTAGGCGACGTCAAAGCCGCTGCGATTCACGTTTTCGAATGGAGCGATGAGCTGCCAATTCATGACGAAGCCGAAATGCGACGGCAGGTTTACTTGCTCACCGAGCTTTTTCAGCTTTTCAGCGACCAGTTTGATTTGGTCTATATCGCGAGCGGAGTTGAATGCGGTGCGATAGGCCGCCAATGCTTTGGGGCCCTCGCCCTGCTCTTCCAGTTTTTCCGCTTTGGCAATTGCGGAGGCGATGGCATCGCGGCGTAATTCGATGCTTGGATCGTTGAGCATGCCCGCGATTAAGCGAGCACCGGCCGGTGGATCGACCTGTGCGATCAGTTCGTAGGCGACTCGGCGGGCTCGCGGAGCGTTCCGCGTCTCCTGCAGGAACTTTTCCAGTTCGCTTTGCGGTAACTTGCCGCCGGCTGACAGTTGTCGTGCAGCGATCGTTTCCACGGCGGACCGGATCCAGTTGTTGGCGAGGACATTCTTGGCGTCCATCCCGGCCAGGATCTCGGGGATCTGTCGGGCATCGGCCGTCGCTAAGGTCTGCCAGGCTTTGGTCGCATCGCGGTGTCCTTTCCCTTCCGGACCAACGGCATTAATGCGTGCGACCAGCGACTTGGCGTCGACGGTGTCGCCTGCTGTTGTTGTCGCGGGCTTCATCGCGTGAAGTCCCGCCATGACAACCAGCGGGACGGCGATTCGCGATGCCAACGGCTTCAAAATCCAATTCATAGCTATTCACTCCTCCGGGATTCGTTCGAGCTTGTTTGCATCCGATGACGGCAAGGACGCATGATTCGCATCGGGTGCGGGATGGTCATTCAGGTGATGGATACTATTTGCGTTTGATGTCGTAACACAGCAGCACGTCCTGGTCGCGAAGGTACAGTTTGCCGCCGGAAATGGCGGGATGCGACCAGCTTCGATCGAGCTTCGAGGGCAGTTCGAATTGACCTTTGAGTTGGTACTCTTTGGGGTCGGCTTTAATCAGCGCCATGACACCGTCTTCGTAGCGAAAGTAGAGGTGTCCGTCGGCGAAGGAAACGGCGGCAGAGCCTTTTCCGGCGCCGCGACCGGGTGCCCACGCGACCTCGCCCGATTTCAGTTCGACACACATCGGGAAGCCTTGATTGTGTCCGTGTCCCATGTAGATGAATTGGTCGAGCAGGATCATGCCGCCGTGATGGTTCTGCATCTTGCGTGCGTCGAAGTAATAGACTTCCTGGCTCTCGAGTTTGGTGCCGCGTCCGCCGATCTTCAGCAGGGCGGAACCGCCATCGCCATAGCCGGAGGAACAGAATACGAGGTTGTCATTGATGATCGGTGTGGGGATGTTGGCAGTGCCGTTCGCAATCTTGTTGTAATGCCAGAGCAAGTTTCCGTCCTTGGTATCAACACCGACGATCCCGCGGCCGACGAACGTAATATATTGTCGTGTGCCGGCGGCGTGGCTGATGATGACCGACGCGTATCCAGCACCGTCCTGGCCCTTGTCGCCGCTTTCCGCGGGCATCTTGGTGGACCAAAGTCTTTCGCCCGTGCGCTTGTTGAGTCCGACGAGCATGGCGTCCTGGCCACCCGGCGTGCAGACGAGGGTGTCGCCATCGACGAGTGGCGATTCGCTGTAACCCCATCCGGACATCATGCGACCGCCGAAGTCGTTGCCGAAGTTCTTACGCCAGACTTCCTGGCCGTTCGAGGTGCGAGCGCAGAGGAAGTCGCCGCCGAAGCTGATCGCATAAACCAGATCGCCATCGACGGTTGGCGTGCAGTTCGGCCGATCACCGCCGCCGACTTTGGTTGCCCACAGTTCTTTGCCATCGGTGGCGTTGAGAGCGATGAGGAACGTGCCGCCTTCGCGGTTGCCCATCGTGAACAGTCGACCGTCCCAGACCGCGACGCTGGAGAATGCTCCGCCGAGGCCTTGGGTGCGCCACGCCAGGGGCGGTCCGGCCGCCGGCCACTCTTGGAGCAAATTCTTTTCCGGTGAAATGCCGTCTCGATTCGGGCCGCGCCACTGATGCCACTCGGTCGATTTGGGCTTTTCGGTCGCTCCCGGCTTGGCCGTCGGAGCCAAAGCGAGCTGCTGTGCAGGGGAAGCGGTGGAGATCAGCGTGACGAGCGCGAAGGCCAGAAGGCCACGGAGCAAGTTGAAACGTCCCATCGGAAACTCCTTTCGTGGGTCAAAAGCGAGCCCGATTATAGGCGGTCGGGCTATCCTTTGGGAATAACGTGGCATGAGTCGGCGTGGGCCTTGCCGTTGGCATCCACTGCGGGATCAAGTTAGCATGGAGGTGTGGGCGTCGCATGGGGATCGCGGCGGTGGTCGAAGGGGCGCATGCAGATCGCTTTTCTCGAGTGGGAATCATTGCAATGGATGTCACTGCGGTCGCGAAAAAAATCATCGGCAACGTCGAGAAAGCGATCGTTGGCAAGCGGCAACAAATCGTTTTGTCGCTGGTCTCATGGTTCTGTGAAGGCCACGTGTTGTTGGAGGATGTGCCGGGAGTCGCGAAGACGATGCTTGCCCGCGCACTTGCTGCGAGCGTCGGGTGCGAATTCAAACGAGTGCAATGCACACCCGACTTGTTGCCGACGGACGTGACCGGTGCGTCGGTGTTCAATCCGAAGACGGTCGAGTTCGAATTTCGTCCGGGACCGCTGTTCGCGCAGGTGGTGCTGGCTGACGAAATCAATCGCACGACGCCGCGTACACAGGCGGCTCTGCTGGAAGCGATGGCGGAGGGCCG
>JBJOLO010000448.1:0-4866 GCA_046045565.1 Planctomycetota bacterium
AAACTTCGGAAACGCTTTTTTCGAGGCCGTGCCTGAAAGAATGCGGCGGAGTTTCGCCTGGTTCGACGCAGTTTGCACCTTGTCTTTGCTGCCGCTATCCTGATCGCCTGCGGCGCTGAGCGGATCGTCCCCTGCATGGCGTGAGGGGTGTGCGTGCGTAGAGGAGTATTCATGAGTAAGAGGAATGGCCTGCGAGCGTGCTTGGTGTTGGCCGCGACGTTGTTGCCGTGTGATGTCGCGAGCCTCGCCGCGGGCCCCGACTTTGATACCGCCATCGCCCCCCTGTTGGCCAAGCGATGCGCGGGTTGCCACAACGCCAGTGATCCCAAAGGCGGTCTCGATTTGACCTCGCCGGAATCGGCACGCAAGGGCGGCGAAACGGGCGCCGCACTGGTGCCGAACAGCCTCGAGAAAAGTTTGCTATGGCAACGCGTCGTCGCCGATGAAATGCCCCCTGATGCAGCTTCGAAACTCGCAGACCAAGAGCGACGCGATCTGAAGCAGTGGATCGAGCATGGCGCCGCTTGGGGAGAAAAAAAGGTGAATCCGCTGGAGTACTCCAGTGAGTCTCGCGGCGGTTTTGATTGGTGGTCGTTGCAGCCGGTTCGTCATTCCGAATTGCCCACCGCGTCGGCCGACCAGTCGACAATGGTATCTCCAATCGATGTATGGATTGATAAAACGCTTCGCGCCAAGGGGCTAACGCGGTCTGCCGAGGCGTCAGGTGTGGCGACGGTCCGCCGTTTGTCGCTCGACCTTCTTGGCTTGCCCCCCGAGTCGGATGACGTCGCTGAATTCAGTTCCAGCGACCTGCCTGATCGGTTCGAGCGTCTGGTCGATCGTACGATCGCTTCGCCATACTACGGCGAACGCTGGGCCAGGCATTGGTTGGATGTGATCCGGTTCGGCGAGAGTCAGGGGTTTGAGCGTGACAAGCTGCGCACCAATTCGTGGCGATACCGCGACTGGTTGATCGACGCTTTCAATCGAGATCTGCCGTACGACGAGTTCACGCAATTGCAACTTGCCGGCGATGTGCTTCGCCCGTCGGATCCGGACGGGCTGATTGCCACGGGCTTTCTGGTTGCGGGTGCCTACGATGAAGTGGGGCATACGCAGCAGAGCGCCGCCATGCGGGCGATCGTGCGGCAAGATGAACTCGAAGACATGGTTGCGGCGGTGGCGCAAACGTTTTTGGGATTGACCGTGAATTGCGGCCGCTGCCACGACCATAAGTTCGATCCGATTTCCCAGACGGAATACTATCAATTGGCCGCGGCGATCGCGGGCGTGCGTCACGGCGAGCGCGATCTCGATCCGCAGCGACGCCAAGCCGAATCGCGCCATGCGATCGAAAGCTTGCAGCATCGCAGTCGCACTCTGAGTGCGGAGCTTGGGGCGATGGAGGAGCGGGCGACTGCCGCGATCCTTGCCGATCGCAAAGCTGCTCAGGCAACGAAGGGTTCGGACAAGTCGCCGGCAAAGGAAGTGGCCCCCCCTGCCCCGCTGTTGTCGTGGGAATTCGAGCGGGATGCGGGCGATGCGAGCGGCAAATATCCGGGACAGCTTTTCGGCAGTGCGTCGGTTGCCGGCGGCAAGCTTGTCGTGGACGGCAAGGGCTACGCCGGTGCGGCCCCCATCACGTTCGATCTGCGGGAGAAAACGCTGGAAGCTTGGGTGCAGTTGTCGACGCTGGATCAGCGAGGCGGCGGAGTGATTGGCGTGCAGACGATGACCGGCGATGTTTTTGATTCGATCGTCTTCGGCGAAGGCGAGCCGGGGCATTGGATGGCGGGCAGCAATGGTTTCGTGCGTACAAAGTCGTTCGGAGGCGCACGCGAAGTCGATGCCAAGAACGAGCCGGTGCATCTCGCGGTGACCTATCGAGCCGACGGAACGATCGCCGCTTTTCGTAATGGCGTTCCGTATGGGCAAGCGTATCAGGTGCCCGAGTTACCTACGTACAAGGCGCATCAATCGCATGTGATCTTCGGCTTGCGACACTCGCCCGAGAACAGCGATCGGTTGTTGCGAGGGGGCGTATTGCGCGCACGGGTCTACGATCGTGCCTTGTCGGCGGCTGAAGTTGCCGCATCGTTCGAAGCGGCTCGTCTGCATGTGGAGCCGAGCGATGTCGCGAATAAACTAAGTCCGGCGGAACGGCAGCGGCGAGACTCGCTGCAGGCTGAAATAAAACAACTGGTGTCGCAAATCGAACGCTGGAACGAATCAAAAATCTACGCCGTAACGCCGCGAGATCCTGAGCCGACCTTTGTGCTTCAGCGCGGACGCACCACGCAACCGGGTTTCCTCGTCTCGGCGGGCGGACTGCGGTCGCTGCACTTTGCCAGTGCGGATTGGGGCTTACCGCCGGATGCGGCCGAGTCCCAGCGACGCGTTCGTCTGGCCGAGTGGTTATCGGATCGCAACAATCCGCTCTTCAGTCGCGTCATCGCGAATCGACTATGGCATTATCACTTCGGCACCGGCATTGTCGAAACGACGAACGATTTGGGATTCAACGGCACACGGCCGTCGCATCCCGAGTTGCTCGACTGGCTGGCAACGTCACTCTGGCGGCACGACGGCAGTTTGAAGTCGCTGCATCGCACGATGGTGCTCTCGGCGACATATCGACAGTCATCGCATTTCCGCGAGGATGCAGCGGCAATCGATGCGGGCAATCGACTGCTCTGGCGGCGCGAGCCGGTGCGGCTTGAGGCGGAACTGATTCGCGACGCAATGTTGGCCGCGGCCGGCGATTTAAATCGCACCATGCATGGTCCCGGCTATTACGACTTCACCACGTTTACCCACAACTCGCAGTTCTATCAGATGCAGGATTCGATCGGGGCGACATTCGATCGTCGCGGCGTCTATCGCACGTGGGTGCGTTCTGGGCGAAATCATTTCCTCGACGTGTTCGATTGCCCGGACCCTTCGACCAAGACGCCGGTTCGCGCGGTGACGACCACCCCGCTGCAATCGCTGGCGTTGATGAACAACAGCTTCGCCTTCCGCATCTCGGAGAACCTCGCTGCGAAGTTGACTGTGCAAGATCCGGGCGACGTGGCATCTCAAGTGGCGGCGGGGGTGCAGCGAATCTACAACCGGCCGGCAAGTCGCGAAGAATTGGAGTTGCTGACGGCCTTTGCGCGTCAGCACGGCGTCGCCGCGCTGTGTCGCGTGCTGTTCAACTCCAATGAGTTTCTCTACTCGCCGTGAACGGATATTCGCCGTAAACACAAGGGGCATGCGATGAGCAACTGGCAACGTCGTGAGTGGCTGTCGTTCGCGACGCAGGGAATTGGCGCAAGTGCGTTTGCGTGGCTGTTGGGCAATGGCTCGGTGCGTGCCGATCGCGTGCCATCCGAATCGACACCTGTCGCGCCGCATTTTGCACCCAAGGCGAGGCGTGTGATTCATTTTGTGTTGTGTGGCGGACTCAGTCAGATTGATACGTTCGATTACAAGCCGGACCTGGAACGGTTTCACGGCAAGCCGCTGGGTGGTGACGAACGCCCCGACGTGTTTTTCGGCCGCGTGGGATTGCTTCGAAAGAACGATTGGGCGTTTCGTCAGCGAGGTCAAAGCGGCTTGTGGATCTCGGACCTGTTTCCGCACTTGTCGGAAGTGGCTGACGAGTTGACCGTGATTCGCTCGATGTATGCCGATACGTCGAATCACACGCCGGCCACGTTTCAGGAGAACAGCGGCTTTCGCTTGAATGGTTTTCCCGTCGTCGGTGCTTGGGTGTCGTACGGGTTGGGCTGCGAGACCGACGAACTACCGGCGTACGTCGTGATTCCCGACAGTCGTGGCGTGCCGGCTGGCGGCTCGATTAATTGGACGGGCGGCTTTCTGCCAGCTCGACATCAAGGCGTAGTGATCCGCAGCAAGGGAACGCCGATCGACGATATCTATCCCGCAAGGCCGGTCGACGACGATACGGAAATGGCCAGTCGTCGGTTGCTCGGTGCGATTAATCAACGTCACCTCGAGTCGCAAGGTGGAGGCGATGTGTTGGCCGCTCGGATCCGCAGTTATGAGTTGGCGGCGAAGATGCAGTTGGCTGTGCCGGCCGTGGCGGACCTCGGGCAGGAAACGGAGCAGATTCACGGTCTGTACGGACTCGACCGATTGGAAACGGCGGATTTCGGGCGAGGCTGCCTGCTCGCGAGGCGGATGTTGGAGAAAGGAGTGCGGTTCATTCAGATCTTTTCCGGCGGCGCGTTTGGTTCGCCCCGAATCAATTGGGATGGCCATGAAAACATGGTGCAAAACCACGGCCAGGAGGCGGCACGCATTGATCAACCGATCGCGGGGTTGATTCGCGATCTGCGTCAACGCGGGATGCTTGACGACACCCTACTGCTATTCACCAGCGAGTTCGGACGCACGCCGTTTACGCAATCGGCCGACGGCGTCTTAGGTGAAGGTCGTGACCACAACCAGTACGGATTCTCGGTGTGGATGTGCGGCGCAGGGCTGAAGCGGGGCATCGCCTACGGAGCCACCGACCCGCTGGGACTGAAGGCGGTAGAGAATCGCGTGCACTGGAATGACTTTCACGCGACGGTGCTACACCTGTTAGGAATCCACCACGAACAACTGACGTATTACCACAACGGCATCCGCCGCCGATTAACCGATGTGGCCGGTCAGGTGCTGCACGATATTCTTTCTTGAGATCGTTAACGCAGTTACACCACGAAGAGCGTGAAGAGGTTCACCACGAAGGGCACGAAGAGCACGAAGGGGAAGAGAAGGAGTATTTTTGTTAGAGGGTGGGCATGCTTCTCCGCGATTTCATTGGATTTCGAGGTTCCTCGCACGACGTTGCATCTCCGCGATCCGGAATTCCTA
>JBJOLO010000683.1:0-3101 GCA_046045565.1 Planctomycetota bacterium
GGGCGTCTTTCCCGCCCACCACGTGCCGCCGACGGCTATGCCTCAAGCCGCAGCTGCTCCGCTCGACCCGATGGCACCGGCCCCACTGAGCTATCCCGCATCAGGCTATTCCGCATCAGGCTATCCCGTGACGGGAAATCCGTCGCCGCTCGATCCCATGGCGCCCGCGACACCCGCGTCCGCCATCCCGATCGCCCATGCGGCACCGATGGCTCGCATTGTCAGTGCGCCCCGATCCGGCACCGGATACGGCTATCCACAAACACCATTGTCGTCGGTGCCGACCGGCCAACCGCTGGGGGCGACCGGTGCCTATGCTCCGGTGTCCTACGACGCATCTTCGCAGGCGTTCCCCGTTTCACCTTCGCCCGTTTTCACGGGCCAATCGATGCCGGTGGCGAGCTACGGGTATGCCGAGCACACCAGTCAATCGGCTCCAACCAACCTGCTTGCCGGTCCGATCGAGCATCGCACCGGGCTTGCCGAATCTTCACCGACCGATCGCTCCGCTTATGACCACGCTGCCCAACTTTACGGCGACGACAGTTCGCTGCCGCAAGTTCGGAGCGCGAGACGCGGTCCCGCGCGGACGGCAACGATCGGAGCCATCGTCATCACCCTGATCTGCTTCGGAGGCCTGATCACCTCGCTGCAATTCGGCAAGGTATCCGAACCCCAGACCGCGACCGGCGAGACGACTCAAAAATCAGCCGCCGTGCCGCCTGCCCCCGAACGTCGCCCCACCCCCGACGCGTCCAACGCGTCCACGCCCTCGGCGTACGGCAAAAAATCGGCAGCAAACAAATCTGCCACCAACAAGTTGCCGGGCCAGTCCAACTCGAAATCAACCACGACCAAGCAACCCGATACCAACGCCCCGCCATCGGGTGACCAATCCGAGGGGCAATCGGATGCCGCAGCAACTGCGTCCGAGACGCAGGCGGAAACGATGGATTCCGAGGCAATGACCGAGGCTGACATGAGCAAGGCCGACATGAGCAAGGCCGATATGAGCAAGGCCGACATGACGGACTCCTCCCCTTCCACCACGCCCGACTCTGAACCCTCACCTTCGAACGACCCCCAGAAACCGAAATCAACAACGAAATCACCCCCGCAACCACAGGGAAAACCCAAGCCTGAGTCCTCGGAAACGCCGGGCCCGCAGCCGACGCGGGAGGAAATCGCTCAAGTCGTATCCGCGATGAAATCGGCTCGCGAATCGCTGACCAACAGCGAAGTCAATCGGGCGAGGAAACAATTGGCTGCAGTCATGTCCGTGCCTAAAACGGCGATGCATGAGCAGCAGTTCGAACGCCTGAGCCGGTTGATCGACTACAACGCGAGTTTTCAATCGTTGCTGGAAACAGCGCTCGGCAGCTTTCGAGGCGGCTCGGAACTGAAAATCGGCAACACCTACATCAGCATCGTTGAGATCAACGATGAGCTTGTGATCATTCGCGCGGTGGGGATGAATAAGCGGTATCGACGGCACGAAATTCCTCCGAAATTGGCCATTGTCTTTGTCGAAACGGCCATTAAGGAGGAACCGGCAGTCCTGTTGGCAAAAGGCGCGTACATCCTGTCGCGTGAAAAGCCGCCGGAAGAGTTGCGCTCGAAGGCGCTCGACTGGCTGACCAAGGCGGCAGCGACCAACGCCGCGGAAGTCGACAGTTTGCTACCGGTGTTCGAAGACGAATACGAATTGGGACAACCGGCTACAGACGACAATTCGTGATCGGCATTTCCAGAATGGCCGATGCCCCCAGGGCCTCCAATTGCTCCATCACGGAAATCACGTCCTTCCGTTTCACCATCACCTGCACAGCGCACCAATCGGGGTTCTCGCACGCGTTGATCGTCGGCGAATCGTACCCGGGCGCGATCTTTTCCGCCTCGGACAACTTCGAACGCGGTACATTAAATTCCAGCAACGAGTAACTTCGGGCGATCACCACGCCCTGCAGGCGCCGGACGACTCGATCCGCCACCTCGGCAAATGATCGCGACGGATTCTGGATCAGCACCGTCTGGTAATTTCCGATATCGGAGAGAATGCGCAACTGGTTGGCAGCGAGTGTGCTGCCGGTCTCCACGAGGTCGACAATCGCATCGGCAACGCCTAAAGCGATCATGACCTCAACAGAACCGGAGAGCGGCACGAGATGCACGTTGGCGTTGTGCTTTTCGAAGTACTCGCGCGTAATACGGCAGAAACTGGTTGCCACGCGTGCGTTATTCAGTTCCGCAGGCCCCTTCACGGCGGCCGCATCAGGCACGCAGACAGCCAAGCGGCATTTGCCGATCCCCAACTCCAGACGTGTATCGACACGCACGCCGGATTCCGCCACCAAATCGCTGCCGGTGATCCCCATGTCGATCGCGCCCTCGGCGCAAAGAACCGGGATGTCGTCGGTTCGCAGGAACGTGATATCGACTGGCATTTCCCCGACACGCGCGAACAGGCTTCGCTCTTGTCGTCGAAAGCTGAGGCCGGCCTGCGCCAATAATTCGCTGGCCTGCTCCGACAATCGGCCCTTACTCGGGATGCCAATCCGCAGATTCGACTTGTTCATGAAATTCCCCGCGCTGCCTTTTCGTCAATTCCTGAAATCCCAAATCGTCGCGCCAACTCGTGTTCGACCGCTGGCCATTCAATATCGCGATATCCCAGCATCACCAGCAGATGAAACACCAAGTCCGCCGCTTCGTGAACGAGATGGGCTTCGCCGGCCTGGCCGCTCTCCCGCGCCGCAGCGACCACTTCCTGGGCTTCCTCCAGGATCTTGCTCCCGATTTTTTCCGTTCCACCTGCAAACAGCGACGTGGTGTACGATTTGGGAGGCGGGTTCCTTTTTCGATCGCGTATGACATCCATCAATCGGTGAAGGATCGTTGTTGAATCCATGCAAACTCCTCCTCGAGCGACCCGAAAAAGCCGAACTACCCTACCCTCGATGGCCGCCGGACTCGCCTTCCAGCAAGCCTCCGCGATTCCGCGGTGACGACTCCCGAGAACCGGCCGCTACCACTAAAATACGTGATCGATCCATCGTAAACCCGCTGCCTGCCACTGACAATGACCACGCCCGACGACATGC
>JBJOLO010000802.1:0-9387 GCA_046045565.1 Planctomycetota bacterium
GATTTTCCAATCGCTCGCAGCAAACGCAGGCTGACAAGGATCGCGACCGCACTGCCTGTCAGGCCGAGCAAAGACAGATCGTTCATCCCCAGAACGGGCTCGCCGGGGAATAACAGGGGCGGCACGCGCTGACTGAGCAGGATCGACGAACCGAGAAAGAGCGCGCTGGCGAGCATGCCGAGCACCAATCGATTCACCGAGGGCCCGAGTCGACGGTGATCGAGATGTACGTCGAATTTGCCGCGTTGTACCTGGTCGAGAATCTCCACAATCCTGCCCGGCAGCACCTCGGCGAGGTTTTCAAGCTGCACATAGATGCGACGTATTTTGCGAATTTGGCGAGCCGGCGAGAGGCGTCGCATGATGAGCCTGCGATGAAATGGCCGCATCACCTCCAACAGACTGAAGTCGGGGCTGAGCGATTTCACGGTGCCTTCGAGCGTGACGAGGGTCTTGATCAGCAACCCGACTTGGGCCGGCAGCGTGACGTGGTACTTGCGAATGATCTGCATCATCTCGTTTAGTGCACCGCTAACGTCAAACTGCTGCAGCGGTTGGTTGGCATAGGTTTCGACGAAATCGGCGATATCGCCCCGCATTGCCGATTCATCCAGATTTGGCGGCACGGTGCCAACACGTTTAATGAGGCTGGTAAGCAAGACCACATCGCGTTGCACGATCGCCAGCAGCATTTCCTCGATATCTTCACGCAGTCGTTCTTCGATCCGCCCGACCATGCCGAAATCAATCAGCCCGATCACGCCGCCGGGCAGCACCAGGATATTGCCCGGATGCGGGTCGGCGTGGTAGTAGCCATGCGTGAAAATCATTTTCAAATAGAAATCAGCGCCTCGCCGTGCCAACTCACCGAGATCATACCCCTTGCTCAACAAAGCCTGGGTTTCGATCAGCGGAATACCTTCAAGCCGCTCCATCGTGAGAACGCGCGACGTGCAGAGTTCGCTGTACGGGCGTGGAATTTTGATCGATTCCACCTCGCTGAAATAGGCATTGAACTGGTGGAGGCTGCGTTCTTCCCGGCCGAAGTCGAGTTCTCTGCGGAGCGTGCGGGCCAGTTCGGCGGCAGTCATCACGGGGCGATAGGCAGCCAACTCGGGAATGCGTTCGGCGAGTTGAGCGAGGGCCATGAGCACATCGAGATCTTCCTGCACGGTGCGGTCGATGCCCTGATGTTGAACCTTAACGACGACCTCTTCGCCGCTGAGCAACTTCGCGCGGTGCACCTGGCCGATCGACGCAGACGCAAAGGACTCCGCGTCAAATTCGGCGAAGAGCTGTTCCACAGGCAACCCCAGCTCGGATTCAACGATGGATCGCGCGACTTCAGGCGGATCGGCCGGCACATTGGCCTGCAGCTGCTGAAGCTCCTCGGCCAATTCCGCGCCGATCACGTCCGGACGCGTGCTCAGCAATTGCCCGAGCTTAATGAACGTCGGCCCAAGATCGGTCAGGGCCAGCCGAATTCTCGCTTCACGCGTGTGACGGGCCAGGATCGCGCCGTCGCGGTTCTTGAGCTGGTCTTTCGCGAAATCGATATTGGTATGGCTCAGCCAATCCGCCAAACCATACCGGCTGAGCACCGCGATAATCTCGGTGGCCCGTTTGACGTTGCGAAAGATGTGCGGAATCGTCGAGATCTTCATGCTGCTTTGATTCTAGCCGCTCGAACCGACACTCGCCACGCAGACGCCCGGCAACCTGATTGCGTGGTGGCCCGCTGCCCTCGCCTGCTTGACCACCGCCTCTCCCGATGCTTGACGGACGCGAGAAAAGAGGGGAGATTACGCCGACGAGACGGACGCGGAACCGCCGGCTTTCTTTCCTCACTCACCCGCCTTTCGAGAATCACCATGAATTCGTTTGCTCGTGCACTGCAGGTCGCCGCAACGGTGGCGACGCTTGGCATTTGTCTCCCCGATTGCGTGGCAATTGCCGAGAATTGGCCGCAGTGGCGCGGCGCGAACCTGGACGGACGCAGTTCGGAAACCGGTATTCCCACACGCTGGAGCAAGACCGAAAACGTGCTTTGGAAACTGGAACTGCCCGGCCCGGCAGGATCGACTCCGGTGATCTGGGACGATCGAATTTACCTGACCAGTGTCGAAGGCGATCAATTGGTGCTGATGGCCGTTTCCGCAGAAGGCAAAATGCTGTGGAAGCAAGGGGTCACGCAGGGCAACCGCAACGTCCGCGACGACGAAGGCAACTTCGCATCGCCGTCCCCCTGCACCGATGGAAAACATGTCTGGGCCTTCTTTGCCAACGGGGTGCTGGGCTGCTACCGCGCCGAGGATGGCAAGGAAGTTTGGAAATTGGACCTGCAAGAGCGTTACGGCAAGTTCGACATTGCGTTCGGCATGACCTCGACGCCGGTTCTCGCGGGGTATCGACTTTACCTGCAACTGATTCATGGAGACGGCAATCCGGCAACTCGCGAAGCCGTCATCGTCGCACTCGACAAGAATAACGGCAAGGAAATCTGGAAAGTGGCGAGGCCGAGCGATGCGAAAGCGGAATGCGAACACTCCTATGCGTCGCCGGTAATCTATCGCGACGAGAAACAAGCGTTTCTGCTAACGCACGGTGCGGATTACGTGATCGCCCACGACCTGCGTGACGGCCACGAATTGTGGCGATGCGGAAACCTGAATCCGCTGGGCTCCTACAACAACACATTGCGATTTGTTGCGACTCCGGTCGCGTCGCAAGGAAGAATCGTGGTCCCCTCCGCAAAGAACGGCCCCGTCCTCTGCCTCAAGCCTGACGGGACGGGCGACGTCACGGAGCGGCAGGAGCAGTATTTTTGGAAGCGGGACGCCGGCACGCCTGACGTCCCCTCCCCTGTCATCCACGACGGCTTGGTCTACCTCTGCCGGGAGAACGGCAACCTGGTCTGCCTGGATGCCGAAACGGGCAAGGAGCATTACGAGAAGCGAACCATGCCTGACCGCTACCGCGCTTCGCCGGTCTATGCCGACGGGAAGATCTTTGTTGCGGGCCGGAAAGGCGTGGTAACGGTCGTAAAAACTGGCCCCAACTTCGAGCAATTGGCTCAAAACGACATGCAGGAGGAAATCTCCGCATCCCCGGCGATCTCCAACGGCCGAATCTACCTGCGAACCTTCAAGAATCTCTACGCAATCGGCACCAAATAGCCGGCCTATCGCGGAAACGAACGCTTTTGTAATATCCAGGGTTTGCGAATCCCATTGGATCGCTCCCTAGAGAGGCAAAGCGTATCGTGACTCAGCGTCGTGCCGACATTCGGAACATTGTGATTATTGCGCACGTCGACCATGGCAAAACCACGCTGGTCGACAGCCTGATGCGCCAAAGCGGCATGTTCCGCGAGAGCCAGTTGCAAGGCGACTGCATCCTGGACTCGAACGACCTGGAGCGGGAACGCGGCATCACGATTCTCGCCAAGAACATTGCGATCGACTACAAGGGCGTGAAGATCAACATCATCGACACCCCCGGCCACGCCGATTTTGGAGGCGAGGTGGAACGGGTGGTACGGATGGCCGATGGCGCGCTGCTGCTGGTCGACGCGGCGGAGGGCCCGCTCCCCCAAACGCGATTTGTGCTTGGCAAAGCACTCGAATGCGGCATCAAGCCGATCGTGGTCGTCAACAAGATCGATCGGCAGGACGCGCGAGCCAAGGAAGTGCTCGACCACGCCCTGCTGCTGATCATGGAACTCGACACGGAACACAAGTTGACGGAATACCCGTACGTATTCGCGAGCGGCCGCGACGGTTACGCGACGCTCGACCCCAACGTCCGAACCGACTCGATGCAATTGCTGCTCGACCTGGTGCTCGACGTTGTTCCCGGCCCGCTCGTGGAACCCAACGCGCCGCTGCAAATGCTGGTCACGACGCTCGACTGGTCCGAATACGTTGGCCGGATCGCCATCGGCCGCATTCATTCCGGCCGACTCGCTCAAGGGCAACCGGTGGCGCTGCTCAAGTCGGGCGATCGGGTCGTGGAGACCCGCGTGACGCAACTGCAAACCTTCGACAAACTGGGGCGCGTTGACGTGGCCGAGGCATCTGCGGGCGACGTTGTGGCGGTCGTGGGACTGGGAGACGTCGAAATCGGCGACACCATTTCGGATTTCGAACAACGCCGAAGCCTGCCTCGCCTGACCGTGGACGAACCGACCCTGGAGATGGTCTTCACGATCAACTCGTCGCCATTCGCTGGCCGCGAAGGCAAGTATGTCACCACGCGACAACTGCGAGACCGCCTGGATCGAGAACTCGAGCGCAACGTGGCCTTGCGCGTCCGGCCGATGGAAGGCAGCGAGGCCTTTGCGGTTTCCGGTCGCGGCGTCCTGCACCTTGCCGTGTTGATCGAGACGATGCGTCGCGAGGGATACGAACTCTCGGTCGGCAAACCCAAGGTGATTTTGCGCGAGCAGGATGGAGTCAAAGAAGAACCGTACGAATCGCTCGTCGTGGAAGTTCCTGCAGACAAACTCGGTCCGGTCATGGAACTGGTCGGGAGTCGACGCGGAGAACTCGTGCACATGGATCCTCGCGGCGAGTTTACAAACGTAAGCTTCTCGATCCCGGCACGAGGCCTGATCGGATTGCGAACCCGCATGCTGAATGCAACCCAAGGCACCGCGATCATTCACCATCGGTTTGACTGCTATCGTGCAGTGCAGGGCGATGTGCCTCGACGATTGAACGGCGTGCTGGTGTCGATGGTGAACGGCCGCGTGAATGCGTACGCGCTCAATACGCTACAGGAGCGATCCGATCTTTTCGTGAAGCCGGGCGACGAAGTGTACGAAGGCATGATTGTCGGCGAGAACGCCCGCGACAACGACCTGACGGTGAACCCGACCCGCGAGAAGAAACTCACCAACATGCGGGCCACCGGTTCTGACGAAAACATCCTGCTCAAGCCGCCCCGCGATCTGCCGCTGGAATTGGCGTTGGAATACATTGAGGATGACGAGTGGGTGGAGGTAACGCCCAAGACGATTCGCCTGCGGAAGATCCTGCTGAAGGAGCACGATCGCCGGCGCGAGTCGCGAAAGGGCTAATGCCCCAAGGCAGGTCCGCAGCCCGTCAAAGCCCATTCAAATCCTTGCCGCGTTCTCCCGGAACGGCGTCGCCGGGACGGAAAATGCGTGCCTGGCCCCCGTTTTCCCGCGGCAAACGAATCTTTGCGGATTGAGGGCTTCTGTCTACAATACGAGCCCAACAGTGACTCGCCTCGCGTTCTAAGAAGGGCATCGCCTTGTATCGAACTCACACCTGCGGCCAATTAACTGCGGAACATGTCGGTAAAACGGGAACACTTTGTGGCTGGGTTGATTCGGTCCGCGACCATGGCGGTGCGGTATTCATCGATCTGCGGGATCGGTACGGCAAGACGCAAGTGGTGTTCGGTCCGCCGGCATCCGCTGATTTGATCGCCCAGGCCAAGCGACTGAAGTCTGAGGACGTCATCGCCGCTACCGGTACCGTATCCGCCCGCCCTGAGGGCACGATCAACCCCAATCTGCCCACCGGCCAAGTGGAGTTGCGGGGCAACAAGTTGGAACTGCTGAATTCCGGCAACAATCCCCCATTCACCCCGGGCCAATCCGATCTGCCGGGCGAAGATCTCCGCCTGAAGTATCGCTTTCTCGATTTGCGACGCGCAGAGATGCAACGCACTCTCTTGCTACGCAGTCGCATCGTTAAGGGAATGCGAGACTACTTTGAGGCCAACGATTTCATCGACGTGGAAACACCCATCTTGGGCCGCAGCACACCGGAAGGTGCCCGCGACTACCTGGTTCCAAGCCGCGTGCATGGCGGGAAGTTTTACGCACTGCCGCAGTCGCCCCAGCTCTATAAGCAGATCTTGATGGTGGCAGGTTACGACCGTTACGTGCAGGTTGCCAGGTGTTTTCGCGATGAGGACTTGCGTGCCGATCGCCAACCCGAATTCACACAACTCGATTTAGAAATGTCCTTCGTCAATGCCGAGGACGTGATCGGCATGATCGACGGGCTGGTGAAGAAACTGGCCAAAGACCTTTTGGGCCTGGACGTCACCCTGCCGCTACCTCGCATGACCTACGACGAGGCGATGGAGCGTTACGGCCACGACGCGCCGGACCTGCGTTTTGGCATGGAACTGATCGACGTATCCGACTTCGCGGCCAGCTGCGATTTCCGCGTATTTCGCGGCGCGGTGGAAAGCGGCGGTCGAGTACGAGGCATCACCGCGCCCGGCGGTGCCAAGTACTCGCGGAAGGATATCGATAATCTGACCGAGTTCGTAAAGCATGATTTCGGAGCCAAAGGGCTGGTGTGGTTCCGCGTCGAACCAGACGGAAAACTCTGGTCGCCGGTTGCGAAACAGTTCACCGACGAACAGCTTTCGAGCTTATCCTCACGAATGCAAGGCAAGCCCGGCGATTTGCTGCTGTTCGTTGCCGACGCATTTCCCATCACCTGCAAAGCCCTGTACGGACTCCGCAAAAAGCTCGGCGCGGAACTCGGCCTTTACGACCCGAAGCAGATGCACTTCTCGTGGATCGTCGAGTTTCCGATGTTTGAGCATGATCCGGAAGAAAACCGCTGGGTGGCGATGCATCATCCGTTCACCGCGCCGCGTCCTCAGGATGTCGAACTCTTGAAAAGCGACGCAGGGAGATGCCGGGCGCAAGCTTATGACCTCGTGATTAATGGTTACGAAGCGGGCGGCGGCACCATCCGTATCCACGATCGACAGGCCCAACAGGACGTATTTCAATTGCTGGGCATCGATGCCGAGTCCGCTCGCGAGCGATTCGGCTTCTTGCTGGACGCCTTGCAGTACGGTGCGCCACCGCACGGCGGTATCGCATTGGGCATCGACCGGTTCGTCATGCTTTTTGCCGGACTGGACAACATTCGAGACTGTATCGCGTTTCCCAAGACGCAACGGGCTACCGATTTGATGACCGAGGCACCCGGTGCAGTCGAAACAAAACAACTGAAGGAACTCAGTATCCGCGTCGTAAATCCCGACGACAAATAAGCTACGGATCTTCCCGCGGATTTCCTATTTACGACATGGAGGGCGTAAACATGACCGCACGCGGCCATCGATCGATCGCGCGTTGGTGTCGCACCAGCACAGGATGTGTCACTCTCTTACTGGCCACCGTTACCGGTTGCCAGGAGAAAACCACCGTCCCCACGGCGTCCAATTCCAATCGGGCTTCCGAGCAACCAGCGACGACGAGTTCGGTTGCGTCTTCCACCAACCGACGCGGCAGCCCTGCCAACAAACTGGCGGACGAAGTCAGCGAGCGTGTCCGCGAAAGTGCCGTGCCGGCTTCAACCCCGGCTTCGCCGCCCCCCGCTTCGCCCGTATCCTCGGCCACGCCCCGTCGTCGAACCTTTCGTGTACTCACCGATCCCCGCCCCCTCTACAAGCCGCAAGTCGCGCTCAGCAGCGCCCACCAGCAAACATGCTTGGTATCGATCGGCGATCCCTTCCCGGCACTCGATCTGCCCGATGTTTCCGGTCGAATCCGTGACTGGAAGGAAGTGCTCGGCCCGAATTTGACCGTCGTTGTCGTCTGGTCGTCACGCTCGGTGTTCAGCGTCGAGCAAGTCAGCCGCTTAGAACGGGAAGCGACCGACCTCTACCAGGGTGCCGGCGTCCATGTCGTGGCGATGAATGTGGGAGACACGGTCGAGAAGATGACGGAGTGGACACAGGGTGGCGAAACTCCCGTCGTGCATTTGCTCGACACGAACGGCGCCGCCTTTGAAAAGCTGGCAACGCGACACATGCCTCGCACCTACCTGCTCGATTCCGACGGTCGCATTGTCTGGCTGGACATCGAGTACTCCCAGACAACACGACGCGACCTCGAGAATGCAGTGCGATACTTCCTGAAGAATCCGCCGCGGACGGCCCCACTGTAAGTGGCCCGCCATGGAGGCAAGGCCGAGCTCCTCTTGATAAGCTCCTGACTGCTTGCGGCAACAGCCAGGCCTGCGATCGCGTTGTGAGACAACGCGATCGGGGCATCTCTTGGCTTACCGCGGCATGACGAGCGAAGCCGCCTGCTACGCGTCCATGCGATCCAAGGTCTCGATCACGAGACTCGAAAGATCGCTTAAGCCGCGAAGGTCGCTTGCTACACGCGGGTGCGCAAAAATACGAACCCGTTTGACGTAATCATCGAATTGACGCTGCGCAAGGGTCTGCACAACGGGCGAGACCTCTCCGAGCCAGCGGTAACAGGCCTCTTTCGGAAAATGAATCTGCACTTGGAACTCGACTTCGCGCTGCATCGGCGGCGCATCGAACAGGATTTCATGAGGTGCAACGCGGCGGCCGAGTCGCCGGCTGACCGTGGCAGCAAACTCTTCGGAACATGCGACCAGCCACGGGTAGGGTCGTCGGGTCAACCGTTGATAAAGTTCCTGCTCTTGAAAAAAGCTGTACTGCCCTAATCGCTTGTAAAGCTGCCTTGTCGACCCGAACAGTCCTTCAAGCAGTTCGCCCGCCGGGCCTTTGCCAGCTGAGGCCAGTAGACGCGCGATCATCGCCTGTTCCGTTAATCGGAACAGACTGTCGAGGTCGAGATCGTTGTAGAGCAGATAGAAAGCACGCTGAAACATGGCAGTAGCGGAACGCACCGCATGGTGCCAGTAAACCTCGCTGAACATCACGTATCGCGCAAACACCATCATCTCCGTTGCCGTGCGGCCTTTATCGGTGATCGCAACGCCGTCACCCGACTCATTCACGCACAGGCTGCCAATCAATCGCTGCTGATCAAAGTTGCGACCGTAGGGCACCCCCGCGTGCAAACTGTCGCGGGCCAAGTAGTCCATCTTGTCGATATCAATCGGTCCGGAGAGCAGGCTCTTCAATAGCTTGGACCGAACTTCGCGCGGCTTTTCCGAGATCAGCGACACCACATCGCGAGGCTGAAAACCCCAGTCTTCCCGCAAACGATCGGCGATTTCGCCTTCGAGCAAAAAACTGTTTGCGAACAGTTCGTGCTGCGGTACACCGGTGAGTCGAATATCCTCGATCGGGTGACAGAACGGCCAATGACCTAAATCATGGACCAGCGCCGCCACGAGAAACAACTCGGCATCTTCGGGCGAAATGATCGAAGTGAATCGAGGATCGTAGGCGAGTTGCTTCAGGAACAACAGGGCGTTGCGGTAGACGCCAAGGGAATGCTCGAACCGCGTATGATTGGCGGCCGGATAGACGCGCGAAACCAAAGCCAATTGGCTGATCTGCGCAAGACGCCTGAATTCCGGCGTATCAATAATGTGCTTGATACGCGGCGTCAGCGGAATGTCGGTTTCCGGTGGGATGCGCACCAGGTGGCGGCGC
>JBJOLO010000475.1:0-2543 GCA_046045565.1 Planctomycetota bacterium
TCGAGAAACAGACCGGCGAATAGCAGGATAACCACGAACACGCCGAATGCGATCAAGACGCGGCGACGGATCGATTCCTGGACAGCGAGGCGTGCAATGGCGGCTGTCCGGCGGAAGGAGAAACTCGGAATGTCATCTCCGATCGCTCCCGCTGCGATTCGGGCAACGATGTAAAAGGCTTCACCCGGTCCATAGCGGGTGGCACAGTAGAGATAGGATACAAACGTGCCAACGGTCCCGAGAATCGCGACCAGCGCGAAAAACTTGAGAAGGGCGCCAATGCCCACGCCGACCGTAGGCATCAGCCATTTCAAGAACGGCAGGATTTCGTTTTCTATCGCCATACAGAATCCGCGGGATTACGACGCCTGAACTTACGACCGCGACCGTTAAGGATTGTTCTTCGGTCCCGATTCGCTCGACTGGACAATGTTTAAGAAGAGCTCTTCAAGCGTCGTCGTCGGATGATCGATCGCCATCAATTGAGCTTGATGTTTCGCCAAGACCTGTTTGACTTCTTCGGTCGCCGCGTCGCTCAGTTGCGAGACTTGAATCTGCGTGACGCCCTTCACGCTCAGCAAGCTGTCAACTCGACCAAGTTCCTTCAATTCCCCTTGGTGAAGGATCGCGATGCGGTCGCAGACATCTTGAACGTCCGCCAACAAGTGGCTGCTCATCAGCACCGTCTTGCCTTGAGCCTTGAGGGAAATGATCAGGTCTTTCATCTCGCGCGTGCCGATGGGGTCCAGCCCCGAAGTCGGCTCGTCGAGCATGATCAATTCAGGATCGTTGAGGAGTGCCTGGGCAAGACCGATACGACGGGCCATGCCCTTGGAATACTCCCGCAGTTGCCGCCGCCGCGCCCACTTCAGGCCGACCATATCGATCAGCTTTTCAATGCGTTGTCGCCGCACGTCCGAGGGCATGTCAAAGAGCCGGCCGTAAAAGTCGAGCGTTTCTTCGGCGTTCAGGAAGCGATAAAGGTACGACTCTTCGGGCAGGTATCCGATCCGCTCGTTCTTGTTGACATCGGAGGCGTCTTTTCCAAACACGAGTGCTTGGCCGCCGGTAGGGAAGAGAAGTCCCAGCAGCAATTTGATTGTGGTTGATTTGCCGGAACCGTTCGGGCCCAGCAAACCGAAGATCTCACCCCGCCGAACCTCAAGGTCAAGCGCCTTCAAGGCCCGAACCTTGGGACGGCCCCAAAAATCGCGGTACACTTTGGAAAGGTTGCGCGTCTCAATGATGATGTCGGATTCAGCGGAACCCTTGCGTCCCTGCTCGGCAGGGCTGGTTGCGATGGCCATCAATCTCTCTCCGCACTCTATCGCCACATGCGTTGCCACGGGCCCAAATAAGCTCGGGCTATAAAACTGGCAACAAGGATCTGTTTCTACGCCCAACCGTTTCCGCGACTGCCGCATGGAAATTCGGCCATGCAGGTTCGGCCGACAACCAAGCGGTACTGTGTACGCGAAAGAGTCTTTCCCAGTTCAGCGAGCGTCTGGAATTTGACGTCGTCGGCCCGGTCGGTCCCCATGTTTCGATGTGTTTCCGGAGACTTCGGAGACGACAGTCGGCCGGAAGTCACTATAAATAGGCAAGCTAAGGGCCGCAAGGATTGCGATCCAAGGGAATGGCACTCCGCAGCGTAAGTTCGGTGAAAGTTGGCAGACCTTGACGATTCTGCCAACCTCGCAGGCCGGCCACCACAAAAGGACCCCTCAGGGGTACACTGTCGCATCGCAGAAGGAAGGTGCATGGATCGGAATTCGAATCTTTACCAGTCAGCCCTCGATTTCCTGTACGGGCGCATCGATTACGAACGCATCACTGTTCCCTATCGCGAACAGGAATTTAAGCTCGACCGCATGGGAGAACTGCTGCGGCGACTTGGAAACCCCCACCACCGTGTTCCGGCGGTGCATATTGCCGGGACCAAAGGGAAGGGATCGACGGCGGCCATCATTGCCTCGGTCGCGCGCCAGGCCGGATATCGCACCGGTTTGTTCACGTCGCCCCACCTGGCTTGCGTTGAGGAACGAATCGGAATCGATGGCACCGACATCGATCCGGACGAATTCGCGCGACTGCTGACCGAAGTTCGCGAGGCCGTTGAGGGGATGGACCGTGCGGATCGCGATTCGGAAGGGGCAACGTTTTTTGAAATCGTGACTGCCGTTGCCTTCCTCCACTTCGTGCGAAATCGAGTCGACCTGGCGGTGCTCGAAGTTGGGCTCGGTGGCCGCCTGGATTCGACGAACCTGTGCCTGCCGCTGGTCTGTGTGATCACCTCCATCAGTTACGATCACATGCGCCAACTTGGGAACACCTTGACGGCTATCGCTCGCGAAAAGGCCGGCATCATCAAACCCGAAGTCCCCGTCGTGTCGGGCGTGGTTGAAACCGAACCGAGAACCGTGATCGAGCAAGTTGCGGCGGAAAAGAATGCGCCCATCTGGATGCGAGATCGCGATTTTTGGTTCGAATATCAGACGAGCGAGGATAGCCCAAACGGATTGCCGTTCACGGGCCAGTGTGCC
>JBJOLO010000478.1:0-4854 GCA_046045565.1 Planctomycetota bacterium
TGGCAAGACGCATCGACTGAGGCTGTGGATTCACCATGAAGCTGTCGATGGGAGCGGCGGGCGCGACCGATTGCGGCTCGAGTCGTGGAACGCGACGGAGGAACGTCAGGGCAAGAACCCCCAAGGCTACCGCTCCGAAGCCGAACAAACAGAGCATGCCGAACGGGAATAATCGAAGGCTGCTTGGAGTTTGGTGATCATTTGCATTCCCGTGAGTCCCATCGTCATGGGCGGACGCATGGCCTGACGCGTCCGCGTGACCTGTGGCGGCGTTCGATGCGGACGAGGGTGGAAACACTGGTGGAGTCGGGGATGGCGAAGGGGGCTGGCCGTTGGTGGTGGGCGCTGGCGGTGCGGTGTTGCCGGGTGGTGTTGTGGAGTTGGGTGGCGTGGGTTGTTCGGCACGAGCGGGTGGAGAATCCGATGGATCGGTGATCAACGCAACGACTCGAAAACCATTTTCGGCATTCCGTGTCCCGCTATCGGCGCGGTATCGCGCTGCTGAGCGGCATCGTTTTGGGTAACGCAGATACGACCCGCCACGCAAGACAACACGTGCCGGTTGTCCGCTCGGTGCCGTGCGCACCTGGGGATCGGTTGCGTCTTCAGAACCATACGGACCATAGAAGTCGCCGCACCATTCATAGACATTGCCACTCATGTCGAAGAGCCCCCAAGCGTTGGGTTGCTTTTGGCCAACGGGCATGGCGCTCATCGCATTTTGTTTCGACCAACCGATCGTATCGAAATCGGCGTCGCTGTTCCCGGAGTAGTAGCGACTGTCGGTTCCCGCGCGGCAGGCGAATTCCCACTGCGACTCGGATGGCAGCTGAATCGTCCTGCCCGCTTTCTTGCCGAGCCACGCGTTGAATGCAATGGCATCGGCGACGGTGACAATGGTGACGGGATGTTGATCCGTGACGGCGTATCCAGGATTCTTCCAATTGAATTCGGGTCGCTGTTCCAACTTGTCACCAACCAAACCGAATCCGCCGGACGGACCGGATTCCGCCTCCGTCTTATAACCCGTCTCCTCGACGAAACGTCGGAACTGACCGACGGTGATCGGATACTTTGAAATCAAGAATTCTTTAGAGAGAGTTACTTTGTGTTGGAGTTCATCCTCATCTCGACCGGCCTCGTCCGCAGGCGAGCCCTGCACGAACGTTGCCGGCTTCGCGGTCAGCAGTTCGACCGTTTGACCGTTGCCCAAGTCGATTTGCAGACCGGGGGCCGCAGCCCGAAGCGGTGCCGGGCTTGGAAGCATCGAACTCATGCAAATCAGGAGGATGGCAAGTTGGCGGCATGGCATACGGAAGTCCTGAGAGCGGAAGTTACTGATGGAGGTAGCGGTCGGGCCCGTTGCAGGCGCAGAGATTCTACTCGATGTGACAACCCTGTCTCCGGAGATTTGCGCGGATTGGTACCGTGGTCCAAGGCGAGGAAACGACCGTGAAGCACCTGACCAATTGCCCGGGCAACAAGTCGACTACTCTACCATCTCTTATTTCAAATGCCACATCGAACAGCTGTTCTGTCAGCGAGTGGGGTTCACAAGGCCGGAGACAGCCGAGTCTGACTTGCGGCGAGGCGATTTTTCGCTGCAGGGAGGTGGTGCCGAGCGGCTCGCGATTCGGCCGAGCGGAACTGATGCCATGGGTGCCGTGGGGCGCTCGACGGTCTGCTCGACGGTCTGCTAGACAGTCTGCTAGACAGTCCGCTAGACAGTCTGCTAGACAGTCTGCTAGACGGGCCGCTCGACGGGCCGATCTATAAGACGATGCGGTTGAGCTTTGGCGTCAACGCGGAGCGTGATTCGGCGCGAGGAGCACGTCAAGCGGCCGGGTTAAGACGCGAGAACAAGCAGAAGGTTTTCAATCGACGGATTTTCGATGTTCCCGGCAACCAGCGCTGCAAGGCGACTCGTGCATCGGCAAGATCCATTTCGATGCGAAAAGGTCCGATGCGCGGCGGAAGACCCAGCGGGCGATCTGCCACGATGTCGAGAAACTTCGACACCTTCCAAAGTCGACCTGCTGCGTCAGCCTTGAGAGTCAGATAGGAGCCGATAGAATTCAGCAGGTGTTTAGCGCGGTCGGCGGTGCGTTGGTGGTTGATGACGACCGATGCAGGATCAAGACTCCGGAAATACACGTCGCCAGTTGCGACTTGAGGTTGCGAATGAATGTCGCCCTGCAGGTACGCCGGCAGGCTGTTTCTTAAGAGCGAGTAAGTGGCTCGACCCAGGTCTGCTTCCCAGTGTCGAAAGCCGAGTGTATTCCATGGCACGCGCTGCTGGGCGATGATCGGACCGGCATCGAGTTCGGGCACCATCTGGTGGAGTGTTACTCCGCCGCAGCGATCAACCTCCTCACGATAGAGCATGCCAAGGAGCGGATGAGGACCGCGATAGTCCGGCAGGATTGTCGGATGGAGATTGACGGCATGGCCGGGAAATAATTGCAGGAGTTCGACGGGGGCGATGTAGGGGAATGCCGCACTCACGATCAGCGTAGCACCCAGATCCGTAGCGCGGCGCCGAAGATCGGTCGCGGTTCGAAGCGGCGGGACCGGTAGTCGGGGAATACGAAGCCTATCGAGCGCTGCGGAGACCGACCAGCCGGGATTGAACCAGCCAAGTTGTCGATCGCCGCGCCACGCGCGTTGGCGCGTGCGATGGCCGTACCAGAATTCGCAGATCTCGTATCCGGCGTCGAGGCACCCCCACAGCGCGCGAGCTGAAAAGCGACCCGGACTGCCCAGAAACAAGACGCGCATCGACTGCGACTCCCATCTATGCGGAACGCTTCATCCATTCGCGAATGGCAGTGCGACGCAGTTGATTCACGCGGGTCGATGGCCCGAGCAGGCTTGCGCCGCTCACGAGCAATCGCCACGGTGCCGCGGAGGCAGGAAGTTGCAACTGCCTGAGCAAGTCACTGCTGCTGACATCGTGCAACAGGCGCGAGGTGACTTCGAGCGCGCCGGTTACCGCAGCCGATAAGCCGCAATGCAAAACGATTTCGCGAAGCTTTTCGCAAGCGAGTTCGCCTGCGCGGGCCCGACAAATCTGTCGGATATCGCACAAATGCTGCAGACGGTCAAAGCGATGGGAGATCACGGCGTGGGCACAGGCGATCACGAGCATCGACTCGGGTGATGGCAGCATCCGATTCCCCTCCGCGATCCAATCCAAGTCGCTCCACGCAAGAGAACTGCTGCGGCGCTGGGACGGACAGGTAATCATGTTCCAGTGGAACTCCACGCGAACTCGCGGAGCACCGACGCTATCCCAGGTACGCTCGCCGTACTCGTCGTTGTATTTGCCCTCGGGTCGAACGAATCGAAAGCCGAGCTTATGCATGAGTTCGTCCAGCGAGTCGATCTGTTCGCGTCGCAGGAGCAGGTCGATGTCACGAAACGGTCGCAGGCCCGGCAGTTCGTAGAGCCTGTCGGCGAAGTCTTCCCCCTTCACGATGGCCGCGTCGACTCCGGCCCGATGAATGGCGGCAAGCAGTGACCCGGTTCGTGCGCGAAGCAGGAGCGTCTGAGCAATTTCAGGGAGGCAATCCTCCTCGGCCAGTTTGATCGCTAAGGCCGTCGCCGCACCATCGTGTGGATTGGTAAGCAGCGTGGCGGGGCCTTCGATGTCGAGGACCTGCTTCAGATTCCTCAATACGATTCCCGTGACGCCATGCTGACGGGAAATGGCGATCAGTTTGCCCACGGCGTTGGCGGTGAGTCGTGTTGCGGGAAGGTCGGTGTAGCCTTCCGGATCACAGAGTCGCAAGAGCCAACGATACACCGTCAGATCGCTCATGCGGTTACCCCTGTTTCGGCTGCAAGGAAGTCGGCGAGCTGTTCGACGTCAGGTCCGGCGCTGACGCGAATGGCAACCGTTTGACGAACGAGTTGACCGATGGTTGCAAAGGCCGCGTGAGCTTCGGGATCGGTGTAGCCCTCGATCGGCTGGACGTTTTCCTGGCAAATCCAGGATACTGCGGTCGCCGGATCGGCCTGTTCGCAGCGGTGGCCCGTGCGGTTCGGCTTCTCGAGCAACACGATGAGTCCTGCGGGCAGGATCTGCGGGCTCGGGCCGATGGACCGTGAACCGAGTGCTCGAAGCGGAAACTGCCAGGTCTCTTCGGCTCCCAGACGCGTCAGCGGCATTTCCTTGAGCCAAGGCAATAAGTCGAAGGTGGGCCGCCGAACGTGACAATGACGAGGATATCCCCAAGCCAAGACCTGCTCGCGATCCACATGCAATAGTGACAGGTCGTCGCCCATCAACTTCCAGCCACCCGATGTCAGGCCGTACGAAGTCGTGCTCTTGCCCGTTCCACTCGGAGCGATAATCAGCACGCTACACGGTTTTCCATCTTGCTTGGCGGCCAGGCATGATGCGTGGATCGGCACGTGAGCCGTGCGGGCCAGTCCGGTGCAGAGCAAAGTCATGAGAAAGTAATGGGCTGACTTGGCGTTCGCGTTCGGCAGCATCGTGATGTGCGCTTCACGATGCATCAGATCCAACGTGCAACTGCCCCGATCGATCAGATCAAATCGGCGAAATCCTGGGCCGACATAATTTGCGGCGGAAACTCCCGGCGGTACCACGCCGGACCAAAGCAACCGGGCCGACGCAGGGACATCCCCGGGATTGAATTCACCGCGTCGCATTGAAATCTGCCATGACGCATCCCCATGTGCTGCTGATCGGAAACTGCCATACAGTTCATCGACGCACTGCAAGAGGTCGGGTGTGTCGACTCCGACACGCAGGTTCCACCCCTGAATATCGTACGCCACATCTTGTGGATGGTTGCAAATAGGTAAACTTGAAGGCGCTCGCACGGA
>JBJOLO010000480.1:0-5678 GCA_046045565.1 Planctomycetota bacterium
CTGCGTCGTGCTCTTTTCCGTCTTCGACACCTTTGGGCGTTTCCAAGTACATCGGCAACTTGGCGAGGCGAGGATCGCAGAGCACGTTTCGAAACGCCGCTTTACCGATCATGCCGCGACCGATGTGGTCGTGGCGATCGACCCGCGAACCGAGTTCACGGTTGCTGTCATTTAAGTGCATGGCGCGGACTCGGCTGAGACCAACAGTGGAGTCGAGTTGCTTCATCGTGGATTCGTAATCGGCCCGTTCGCTCAGCGGATAGCCGGCAGCAAATGCGTGGCAGGTATCAATGCAGACGCCGATCCTATCGGGATTCGCAACCCCGTCGATCATCTTAGCGAGATGCTCGAATTTCCAGCCCAGGCACGAACCTTGCCCGGCCGTGTTTTCCAGCAGCACGTCGGCTTTGAGCGACGCGGTTTGTTTCTGTATTTCTCGCAGAGCACGCACTACCAGGCGAATCCCTTCGGATTCGGATGCCGTCATTGCAGCGCCGGGGTGGACGACCACGCCGCGAATTCCCAGTTGGTCGGCGCGGTGAAGTTCGAGGACCATGGCGTCAACCGATCGTGACCACAAGGGCCGCTGCGGACTCGCCATGTTGATCAGATACGAACTGTGTGCGATCGGATCGCGGATCCTCAGCGACGAGAGGGCTTCCTTGAATCGCTGGACCGCATCGGCTGAAAATTCTTTTTCCTCGAGCCAACGCGACGATCGATGCGGTGTGCTGGTCGGATCGACGGCCCACTGCGAAGGGCTGTTCGTGAAGATTTGAACCGTTTCCATGTTGAACGCCGCGGCCGCCTCCACCGCTTTGTGCAATCCGCCCGCAATCGACATGTGGGCTCCCAGTAATGGCATTGAATCCGCACTCCTTTTTGTCATCCGTTTTCGTAGTCCAACGCGTGGAGTTGTTTCAAAAGGTTCTGATTCTGATCAGGATCGGCAGACGCTTATCCCGAAACCATTCCCATTACAATAAGTACCAAGCCCAGGATGGAGAATGCGATGGCGATGCCGCCGCAGATGATGCCTGCGACGGCTGAGCCATGGCCGCTCGGATCCATTTCTCCGGCGCGAATGCTGCGCAAGTCGGCCAGGCCGAATGAAACCGCTGCGATCCCCAATCCCAGCGATGGCAACTGCAAGAAGGGACAGCAGAGGAAAAGCGAAGTGATGAGCGAACTGATACCGAGCCCTAAAATGAGTCCGCCACGATGACGACGGCCGTTGTATCCGGAATAGGACGCCGGCGTGTAGGGATTGTCGGGAAGATCGGCGAACGGGTTCGACGAACTGACTGCCAATTGGGGGAAGAGCGTGGTGGCCGGAACTTCGGCCTGGCTGTTTTCACTCCGCAGTGTTGCGCTCGATTGGATGCGACCTTCACGAAACCATTGGTCCAATTCGCTGCGAGTAACCGGACCGTATGTCGGGCCCTGAGGCGTGCTCAGGTACCAACGTTCCTGGCCTTGGTCTCGCGTCGAATCGGGTAGTGCGCTCTCCGCCGCTGGCATTGCGGGTACGGTCGTCAACGCGCCGCATTCGGGACATCGAGCTTGCTTGCCAAGATGCTCGTCGGCCACCTGCAGGCGACGAGAGCATCCGCTGCAGGTGAGTTCAATCGACACGATTACGTTCCTCGTCAGTGGGTGCGGCGTGAGGGTATTTCATCGTCGAGGGAAATGCGACTGCGGGACCTTGTACGATCGCGATCGGAATGCACTCGACTTGCCGAATCCTGTTGCGCCTCAGTTCTCGGGATACTGTTCCTGCGCCTCGGGTGTTCGGCGGTGGCTGTCAGGCAAAGTTTTGTGACCAGTAAATGAGGATGACCATTCCGACCAAAATCGCCAAGACCCACGCGATTGAAGCCACCGCGCCCACGGTCCGGCCCCAGGCGGTGAGCATTCGGCCTGATGGATCGCGGCGTCCCGCATCGATCTGCGCGAGATCCGACGATCCGAGCAGCCACGCCATGATACTCAGGACGGGGATCCATGTGATCATCCCGAGCATGGCGAGTGTGAAAACCATGGTTCCGCGGTGAGGCAATACGAAGCGATGCTCGTTGGCCGTTGGTGTTGTTCGAGGTGTTGGTGGTTGCGGCGTTCGAACCGGCGATGTGACGGGGGCGGGAGCCAGTTCAGGGTAAAGGTCTCCGGCCGACGACCAGATACGGCCGTCGAAAACGCTGCAATCGTGCGACACGCGGCCTTCGCAAATCCATTGCTCCAGCGTTGCCTCATCCACTGGCCCGTAATCCTGGCCCTCGGGAGTCCGCAGATGATAGGTCGCCAGCGGACCGGTTGTCGCATCCGCAACCGCAGTTGCAGCGAGAGGCGTGGTGATCATCGACGACGTTGTCGTGGCCTTGATTTCCCTTTCCAGTCCGCACGACGGACAGGCCACGCGTCCGGTATGTTCGCCGGGTACGAGCATTCGGGTCTTGCATCCCTCGCAAGTGATTTCAATTAGTGGAGGTGTCATGCGGCTTGCTCGACCAACAAAAAATGGTTGATTCCAGCAGTTAACATTTTCATGCCTAACAGTCGAAGACCGTAGCGAGTTATCCTGTATTCGGCAGCAGTCGACTGCGATGGCAGACGACCTGGCATGGGTTGAGCTCTTGCGAAAATTCGACTTGGGGACGTACAATCTCGGGTGTAGTTTACACGGGAAGGTGCTGGTTGGAATTCGGAGCTGACGGCTGTTGGTTTCTTTGAAGGGGTGGATGCTGTGGGCGAAGCGGGTTGGATGATCGCATTGGCGGCGTTGGTCGGAGCAGCGGCAGGAGGCATCGTGTTCGGCCGGCGTTGGTATGCTCGTCGTCAATCCACAAGTCTCGAAGAGGCCCGGACGCTTTTTTATCGCCGGCGCGAATGGCTGGAAGCCCGTTTCGTCACCCTGGCAGCGCAATCAGGCCGGCCTCGCGGACTCGTTTGGGCCGACTGCGATTTTGACAACACTGTATGCTTTGCCCGCGACCGACAAAGTCGCAGCTTGCGGGCGCTCGTGGGAATCACAATCCGCTTTGAGGCGGTCGCGGATGGGGAGATGGTGGATAACCCCAACGTGAAAAACCTGCGTGCGGCAACCGCCGTTTTCCGCATGGAAGAGCGTGACTGGGTCACCGATGGCGTCGCTGTTTTTAACCTCGACCCCCAACAAACCATTCAGCACTTCCGGCATGAGCTCGAGGAAGTCGACGCCGTTGCGAGCTGATCGCGCTGCGAAACGCTACCGATTCCCACTCGCCACTCGCCCTTCACGACCGGCGTAACGCGCAGACACGCGTGTCCGCTCTCAGGGCATTCTCAGGCAGAGGCCTCCGATTCTCGGTATGGCGTTAGGACACGCCCGCATCCGGAGTTCGAGCAGTCCTCGACCCGCCGGGAACTCGGCAGATCATGCACTTGAGGTACTCGGTCTCGGGGCAGGAGAGACGGACGGGATGATCGGGCGCGGCACCACGCTGCTCAAGCACCTGGATGTCCCGATCGCATTTTTGTGCGACACCGCCCAGCATGCGCAGAAAGTCATCGCGAGTGACGCGGCCGGAGCAACTGCAGGTGACCAGGATGCCGTTCGGTTCCAGTAGTTCGACTCCCAGTCGGTTCAGCCGGTGATAGGCCCGCAGCGCTTGTTCAATGCCGTGTTTGGAACTGGCGAATCGAGGCGGATCGAGCACGACCATGCCGAAGCGTCGTCCTGAATCGCGGAGCGAAGCGAGTGTGTCAAAGCAATCGCCGATTTGAAACTCGACGTTGGTAATGCCATTCGCAGCGGCGTTCGCTTGCGATTCATCAATGGCGCGCTGGCTGCTGTCGATCGCGAGAACGTTCGCGGCTCCGCCGATTTTCGCCGCAGCGAGTCCGAACCCGCCAGCGTAGCAGCAGACGTCGAGCACGGATCGGCCCTTGGCGTAGCTCGCAGCCACGCGATGATTTTCACGCTGATCGAGATACCCGCCGGTTTTCTGGCCCGCCAATAAATCAACTCGGAATCGAGTTCCATGTTCTTCGATCCACAACGGGTTCGGAGGTGCCTCGCCCCACACCAGTCCGTCGAACGGTTCGATCCCTTCTGCCTGTGCAATCTTGGCATCGGTGCGCAACACCACGCCTGCCGGACGAGTCAATTCAATCAGAGCCGGCAACCACAGGTTGCGATGGAGTTCCACGACTCGGGCGGTAACCTGCACGACCAGATGCGAGGCATACCGGTCGACGATCAGGCCGCTGAGCCCATCGGCTTCGCTGAAGACGAGTCGCGTTGCGCCCAGTGGATCGTCGTATCCCAGGTCGCGTCGCAACTGAATCGAGGTCTCCAAGCCTCGACGCCAGAAATCGGCGTCGATCGCTTCCCCAAGCGTCCAACTGTATAACCGCACACGAATGTGGCTTCGACTGTTGTACAGCCCACGCGCAATCCACCGGCCATTCGGTAGCACCAAATCGACCTCGCCGCCGTCTTCGACCTCCACGGTGCCGTTGCCACCGCCGGGGTGGATCAACGAACGAGCCATGACCCAGGGATGGCGGCTGAGGAAGGTACCTTGTTTCTGCGGCTTCAGTGCGATTGGAGTTGCCATGGGCCGTAGTAAACCGGCAATGCGGTTTCACCGCAAGGAGTCGTATCCCCGACAAATTTCGGTTGAACCGCGTTTGGATCGCCGATATCGTAGCTCTAGCTCGCGAATGGAAGACTTCGCGGCGGGACGACCACCACGAATTTCAGGCCCCTCAACGAGTACATTGCTGGCCAGCAAAGGATTGACCCATGTGCAGCGGACATGGCGGACATGCATTTGCCAACTTTCACGGACGGCGTCGTGAAGGTTTGAGGATGTTGAGCCGGCGGGGGATGGTCAAAGCGAGTTTGGCTGGCCTAGCCGGCCTGTCAGCGCCGGCCTTATTCCAATCGCGGGCTCGGGCGGCCGCAGCGGGCTTGCCTACCGCGACAGGACGGAGCGTGATCCTGCTGTGGATGGCGGGCGGGCCGAGCCACATCGATACCTGGGATCCCAAGCCCGATCGCCCTGTGGAAAACCGTGGGCCCTTCGGGGTGATCGATACGAAGCTTCCTGGCGTCCAGCTGTGCGAGTATTATCCTCGCCAAGCCGCGATGTTAGACAAGTTCACCCTGATTCGCAGTGTGGATGCTCGACACAGCAATCACGAACCGAACAAGGTTTTTCAAACGGCAAATCTGGAAGCGGAGCCGCGTTCGAACCCCAGGGCGGAGATGTATCCCGCCCTGGCATCCTTGGTCGCCAAGCATCACGGGGCGAATCGGCCGGGGATGCCGCCGTACGTGGCGTTCATGAAATCGCGATCGCATCTGGCGTTCGCGGGTTATTTGGGGCGGCAGTACGATCCGTTTATCGCCGAGCAGGCGGCGCGATTGCCCGTGTACGATTTGGTCGGCAACGATACCGGGCGGCTCAGTGGTGCGGATCTGTTCCATTTGCCGACCAGTCTCAATGGTGATCGATTGGGCGAACGTCGCCATTTATTGACGCAGTTCGATCGGTTGCAACGAGGTCTTGATCTGCACGGTTCCATGGACGCGCTGGATGCCTACTCGCAGCAAGCGATGGAAATGGTCGCCGGTGATCGGGCTCGACGCGCTTTCGATATCACGCAGGAACCGGAATCGGTGCGGCAGCGCT
>JBJOLO010000482.1:0-14700 GCA_046045565.1 Planctomycetota bacterium
ACTGCGCACCGGTAAGGCTCCCACCAATGACTCGGCCCTAGACTAACGTTGCAGACTAACGTTGCAGACTAACGTTGCAGACGAACGTTGCAGACTCGTGTTTCCACTGATTCAGTATTCTGCTGGGTCACGTATCGGCCAAATCAAGCGCTGCCAAATCAAGCGCTGCCAAATCAAGCGCTGCCAAATCAAGCGCTGCCAAATCACGCGGCCGGACGCAAGGACTCGGTTCGAACCGGGTTGCAAGTTGTCCCTTGGCAGATTTTCAGAATTTCCGCGTACGACTTTTGCATTTGCCATCGGCGGCGGACTTCTTGCGCGACTTCGCTGACGCGTGTCGCCACATATTGCGGGCGGCAATGGTAGCGGAGGGTCGAATAACGTTCGAGTGCCGACTTGGTGCGGAAGTAGCCGTCCGGATCGTACTGCAAGCGGGCCGAACTGCCGCATGACAAGCACATGGCGAGATTGCGATCTCGCTCGCGCGAAAAGACCTTCGCGACTTCGAATCCGGTCGCCGAAGCGAGTGCCGCGAGGCTCCAGGGGGTGAAATTATGAATGTGAGCCTTGTGAAAGATCTTGCCCGGAGCCGCATGCGGCGCGGCCAAATTCGGGACCTCAACGTACAACCGTCCCCCCGGCCGCAATAATTGTCGGATTCTGCCCAGTGCCTGCCGAGGTTCGGGTAGGTGCTCCAGCACGTGAATCAGCAAAGCCACATCGTATTCGCCCGTCCCGCCCACTTGCTCCAGCGTCTTGCATTCCACCGGGCAATGCAGTCGTTCTCGAGCGAACTGAGAGAATCCCGGTCCTGGCTCGATACCATCCACCCGATAGCCGGCCAATTGAAACTGCTTCAAATTACAACCGGCTCCGGCGCCGATCTCGAAAACGCGATCGCCATCGCGGAGATACGGACGCATCGATTCGAAACGATGCCGCGCCCGATCCCATTCCCGCACGATCCGCTTGGGCGAGGGCACCTCTTCGCCGTTGTAAGCCGAGCGATATTCCTGCTCGTAAAACTTGCGCAACTCTTCCGCATTCGGAATCTGCGCATGCGACACGAGGCCGCAACGCCAGCAAGCTACCGTTCGCAACGGATCACCGTGTCGATCCCATTCGCCTACGATCTCAAAGCGAGTGAACCCGCAGAGACGGCAACCTTGCGAAATCACCATCGAGTCCCGCCCCAGGGAATCAGCAGGCACCGTAACGCGCTCCCCGCGAGACCGAACCGGCATGGGGAGTATCGATTTCGAATCGTCAGCCATCGCATCGCCCTTCCTTAGGCTTAAGTCTGTAGGCTTGAGTGGTCGGGGAGCATACCAAGTGGCCGACCTGTTGGTAAAGGTCGATCGGCGCAAGCCAAGTCATGGCCGCGCATCAACAACAGCGAAAACGACAACAGCGAAAACGACAACAGCGAAAAACAGCGCCGCGTTCACTCCGAAAGGATGCCGCGACGTTGAAGAGCGACGCGAGAACTCCAACCGACCTCGACGGCCACCCGCCATTTTCCCGTTGACCTCGTTGCTTGTACGGCTTATCGTCCGGCCCAACCTTCACTGCGAACGAGCATTATGTCGCTGATTACCCGCTACCTGCTGAAAGAACTGCTGACCGTCTTTTTGATGGGCCTGTTGGCCCTGACCTTGGTGATCAATCTGGTTTTGCTAGCTGGCGAAGCGATTCGCCAGGGCTTGGGCCCCATACCCATTTTGAGGCTGATTCCTTACGTCTTACCGAATGCACTGCGTTTCGCGATCCCCGGAACGATGTTATTTGCGATCTGCGCGGTTTATGGTCGCATGGCCGGCTCGAACGAAGTCGTGGCTTTGAAGTCGGCGGGGATTCATCCGTGGCAAATAATCAAACCCGGCCTCGCACTGGCGTTCATCGTCAGCCTGGCCGCGGTGGTGCTGAACGACTTGGCGGCATCCTGGGGACGCCAGGGCGCACAGCGGGTGATCCTGCAATCACTCGAGCAAATTGTGTACGGCACGCTGCGAACACACCGCTCGTACAGCGTCAATCGCCTATCGATCAACGTCAAAGAAATTGACGGACGGCGGCTGATTCTACCGACGATCAGCATTGCCAGTCCGGAAAATGACCGGTCGATCACCCTGACGGCGCTGGAAGCGGAACTGCGATCGAATCCCGAGCGCAACACGCTCGAAATCCTAATGCTTGATTCGGTCATTGAGATCGGCGACCGGGTGCGGATTGAGTATCCCGGCCAGAAACTGCACGAAATCAACTTGGCGGATGCCACGAAGAACGGCGAGGGCGGAACCCATCCGGCGGATTTCGCGATGGGCAAAATCCCCGAGGAGATCGAAAGCCAGGTCGCGGAGATCAAGCGCGTGGAGCAGGTGGCAGCGGCGGAAACGGCCGTGAAACTGCTCACGGGAGAACTGAATGGATTTGCAGCCGCCGATTGGCAAGCCCAATCGGGACGATTGCAGAATGCCACCGGTCGATTGTGGCGACTGAAGGTCGAACCGTGGCGTCGCTGGGCGAACGGTTTCAGCTGTCTTTTTTTTGCTTTGGTAGGAAGCCCGTGGGCGATCCGCTCCAAGCGATCCGATGTCTGGTCGACCTTCCTTTGGTGCTTTGCGCCGATTTTGATCTCCTACTATCCGCTGATGATGTATGGCGTGACGCAAGCGAAAGCGGGCGTATTGCCGCCGGCAGCGGTTTGGCTCGGCAATCTCCTGTTGTTGGGCTTGGGAACGCTGGTGATGATGCGCATACGCGTACGTTTGCCACTGCTGGGTTCGCTGGGCCTAGGCCATCTCTAGACGTGCTTACGTGATAGCACGAGCCGCATCGCGGCCCGATCCGGCTTGCCCATCGTCCCCATTCGCTGCTACACTCCGGCCTGTCCCCGAGGGAATGGTGCGCTAGGGATGGCTGCGCCAGTTATCGGTGCGCGAGGAGTGAGCGCGCGGGGATTCGTGCGACTGGGATGCTGGCGACAAGGAGGTCGCGATGTTTCTTGCCTGCTGGAATTTGCGAAAGAAGCTGGTGATCGGCAGCGTTGTGCTGCTGGCCATCGTCTCGCTTCTTGCATTCAGCAGCTTTCGCGGCGCCTATTCCTATCGCCGGTTGGTCCGCAGTATCAGCCATCGAGCCAACGAATTGCCGCTCGCCGGCGATCTCGCCAAAAACGTCACCGACTTGCAGTTGGTTGCCAGTCGGATCGGCCAGCGTCGTGCGGCCTCAGGCGGACCTTCCGTTACGATCCTGGACGAGCGTCAGCTATTTCGAACGCGTCTGGCAGCCGTGCATGCGGCACTGAATCAGTATCGCGAGCAACTCGAGTCGGCCGGGCCGAGCGATCTGCTGTTCGAAGACAACCACATGGAGTTCACGACGCTGGCGGCGATCGAGATGCATCTGAAACTGCTTGACGATCGTACCGGTCCCGAGTTGTGGATCCACCCCGACCTGGAACTCGGCTTCGTCAACGATCAACTCGATCACATCTCCGACCTGTGCTCCGAATTGCCAAGCAATTTGCACACGCGATTATCGGCGTTCGCCGGCGAGGTCCGCGGTCAGTATCGCACCTGGATTATTCTCAATTGGATCACCACGATCGCATCGGTCGCAGGTCTTGGGGGGCTCATTGCCTACTTGTATCTCTCGATCTTCGGACCGCTACGCCGCTTGATTGCCGATTCGCGTCGGATCACCAGCGGCAACTTCGGGCACCGAGTCAGCCTGCATACGCGAGATGAAATCGCGGAACTGGGCGCATCGATGAACGACATGACGGAGCGATTTCAAAGCATTCGCGACAACCTGGACCAGAAGGTCCGCGAGCGCACGCAGGAACTTGAGGAGCGCACGCAACAACTGGTGCAAAGCGAGCAACTGGCAAGCGTCGGGTTTCTTGCGGCGGGAGTGGCCCACGAGATCAACAACCCGCTGGCTTCCATCGCCTGGTGCGCGGAATCACTTGAATCGCGAGTCGCTGACATCCTGGCCGACCACTCGTCATCCGAGTCCGCGGAGCAGGATCCGGAAATCGGCATCCTGCAAAAATACCTGAACCGCATTCAGTCCGAGGCCTTCCGCTGCAAAGGCATCACGGAGAAACTGCTCGACTTCTCCCGACTCGGCAACTCCAAAAAGGAAGAGGTCGACCTCACCGCGCTGATCGAAGATGTGATTCAGATCGTCTCCACGATCGGCAGCTACCGCGATCGCACGATTGAACTCCACGCCGCGCCCGGCGTGTGCGCCGAGGTCAACGGTCCTGAAATCAAGCAAGTGGTCTTGAACCTGTTGACCAATGCGCTTGACAGCCTCGCCCCGAATGACGAATCGGGCAAAGTGATCGTCAGCTTGAGCGACCGGGAGTCCGAAGTGGAGCTGACCGTGGCGGACAACGGGTGTGGCATGACGGAGGAAGTGCGGGACAATCTTTTCAAGCCGTTCTTCACCCGCCGGCAGAACGGGCAGGGCACGGGCCTCGGCCTTTCGATCACGCATCGCATTGTGGACGAACATCGCGGCATCATCCAACCTCACAGCGACGGCCCCGGATCGGGGTCGACAATGACGGTCCGGATCCCCCGCAAAGCAATGGAAACAGCGCATGAAGACTACGAACGCAAAGCTGCCTAACCGCCTCCGCATCCTGTTTGCCGACGACGAACCGGCGCTGCAGGAATGCATGAGCCTGGAACTGCCGCGGATGGGTTACGAAGTAACGGTCTGTCCCGACGGATTTACCGCGCTCGCGGCACTCGAAAAGAACGCGTACGACTGCCTGTTGGTGGATCTCGACATGCCGGGCATGAACGGGATCCAGTTGATTGAGCGGGTCAAGCAGCGATCGCCGGATACGGAGGCGATCGTGCTGACGGGCAAGTCGTCGCTCGACACGGCGGTGGCGGCACTGCGGCAGGGCGCATTCGATTACATCACGAAACCCTGCAAGCTGGCTGCGCTGGATGCCTTGCTGAAACGCGTGATGGACAAACGCGACCTCACCAACAAATGCCGCGCGCTCCAACGGCGACTCGAGCGTATCGAGGGCAAAACGCAACTTGTCGGCTCCGGACTCGCCATCGAACAGGTGCGGCAGCGCGTTGCCCGCGTCGCCCCCACGGACTCGACTGTATTGATCCTCGGCGAGACCGGAACAGGCAAAGAGCTTGTCGCCCGGGCCCTGCATGAACAAAGCCCGCGAGCCGACATGCCGCTCGTCGCAATCAACTGCGGCGCGCTCCCGGAATCGCTGATCGAAAGCGAGTTGTTCGGACATCGCAAAGGCGCGTTCACCGGCGCCGACGAACATCGCACCGGCCTGTTTGAAGTCGCTCACGGCGGCACGCTGTTCCTCGACGAGATCGGCGAACTGCCGAAAGCGATGCAAGCGAAACTGCTCCGCGTGCTGGAAACCGGAGATATCCGACGCGTGGGGGACAACCAGTCGCTTCAGGTGGATGTGCGGGTCGTCTGCGCGACGCATCGTAATCTGGAGGAGATGGTGGAGGCCGGCGAGTTTCGCGAAGACCTGATGTTCCGGATCAACACGTTCGAAATTCACTTGCCGCCTCTGCGAGAACGAACAGCCGACATTCCGGCGCTCGCCGAACACCTCTATCGTCGTTTCCGACCGAACACGTCGGTCGATATCGCCCCGTTTTCCACGGAAGCGATTGAGGCTTTACAAGCGTACAGTTGGCCCGGCAACGTCCGCGAACTCGCCAATGTCATCGAGCACGCAACGATCTTGTGCGATCGGCCGCCGATCGCCGTGGAACACCTGCCGCATCGCCTCGCCGCACGCAAAACGAAACTCAAATCGTCGCCGCGTGGACTGGGCCCCATCTCGCTGCATGATCTGGAAACCCAGGCGATCCTCGAGGCGATCGATCGCCATGCAGGAAATAAGCCGGCCGCCGCGGAAGAGCTCGGCATCAGCCTCAAGACGCTCTACAACCGGCTCAGCCAAATCTCGGGCCTTGAGAAATCGGCCTGATTGAGCGGCGTAAAAAAACCCGAGCCATCTAGCAAGCGGTGGCTCGGGCGTCGATTTTTTCGTTCGGCATGCCGGGCATGCATCGCGGCTTAGCCGCGAATGGTGCCCTTGGCCGGCGATTTCTTCTTGAACGGGTTTACCTTACCCACCATGTCGTCGATGACATTCGAGGGATCTTCCGTAACCACCAGCACATCGCCGGCTTGAACTTGATAGTCGCACTGCGGATCCACCCGCTTCTTGCCGCGATCATAGCTTACCGCCATCTTCGTCTGCCGCCCTTGCGGAGTCTGACGACGAAGCTCGACCTCGACGCGACTGAATTTCCGCCAGGCATTGGCTTTGTCCATCAGCTGCTGGACGTGGAATTCGTCACCATCGACCGGCACGGTGACACTCTTCGAATCACCATTCGCGGTACGGTATTCCACCATCGCGGTCGGACCGTTTTTTTCGACGGCCGGTGCGCTGGCAGCAGTGGAAAACAAGCTTTTGTTGGCATCCAGCACGCTGCAACCGGTTGCCAAGACTCCTCCCAGGAAACACAGCACCCAAGCGTTGAAGCGGTTTGCAGCTGGCATGATTGCACCTCGAAAAAAACAACCCGATCGTTAAAGTCCCCGCATTCGTTTCAGGCCCTTTTATCGGCCAAATTCTCCCACACCTTCAACTCTCTTACCAAAAAACCAAAAAACATTTTCGCCCGACACCATCGCACCGGAGCGTGTTCATGTGCGACACGCAACGAGCGAAGATCCATCCGCGCTCCCCACGTACACACCAACCAACCACTCGATCACTCGCTCCCCTCGCCCCGGTATTCTTCCGGGGAGAGGGGGTAGGGGGTGAGGGGCAATCCGCGTCCACGCACCCAACACCAGCCTCCACCCGAACACGCCCAACCCACTCCGACCCCCATGCGCAAAAGACCCAGCGTTGGTACGCGTTACGCTTTGCGGACCCTCACCCGGCCTGCGGCCACCCTCTCCCTTGAGTACCTCTCCCTTGAGTACAAGGGCGAGGGCACTCGTGCGTGAAGTGGGAGGCACGCTACGAGCGTGCGTGCTAGCGGCACGCTTGTCCGTGTGGAAACGTCAGTGATAGAATCCAGGTCCCCAAGCGAGGCCCCCGTCATGAGCATTTCCGCGACTGATTTTTCTACGGTCCCCCAAACCTGGACTCGTCCCCATCTGCTGGATCTCGAAAGCCTTTCGGCGGAAGAGATCCAATTGATTCTGGACAGTGCGTTCGCGTTCAAAGAGGCGACCGCGAACTGCTCCCGCAAGATTTCGGTATTACCCGGAAAAACGGTGTGCAATTTATTCTTTGAAAACTCCACGCGGACCCGCACAAGTTTCTCGCTGGCAGCCAAGCGACTTGGCGCCGACACGGTGGAGTTCGCCGCGTCGGGAAGCAGCCTGTCAAAGGGCGAGACGTTTATCGACACCGCGAAAAACATCGAAGCGATGAATGTCGATGCGATGGTGGTTCGGCACCACACTCCCGGCACACCGCATTTGCTGTCCCAAAATGTTGGTTGCGGCGTGGTGAACGCGGGCGATGGACCGCACGAGCATCCCACGCAAGGGCTGCTCGACATGATGACGATACGCGAGCATCGCGGGCAGTTTGCAGGCCTGACGGTGGCGCTGGTCGGGGACATCGCGCACAGCCGCACTGCCAGATCGAACATCTGGGGCTTGAAAAAAATGGGAGCCGAAGTGATTGTTTGCGGCCCCGCAACGCTGGTCTCCCGCGAATGGGAAAAGCTCGGCGTGGAAGTCGCCTACAGTCTGGACGAGATTCTGCCCCGCTGCGACGTGCTGAATCTGTTGCGCATTCAATTCGAACGACAGTCGACTCGCCCCTTTCCGTCGGTCCGCGAGTACGCATTGCTGTACGCGATGAACCGGGAGCGACTGAGCCGCGCGAAGCGTGACATCCTGATTATGGCCCCGGGCCCCATCAATCGCGGCGTGGAGATCACGCCCGACGTGGCCGACGGACCGCACTCCGTCATCCTCGACCAAGTCACCAACGGCTTGGCCGTCCGCATGGCGGTCTTGTGGTTAATCATGGGCAACCAACGCTAACGCACCCAAACAAGACGCCCGCCTCAGAAAGGACGCATTCACCATCATGAGTTCGCTCTGCATCCGCAAGGGACGAGTCATCGACCCCAGCCAGGGCATCGACCGTGTGACCAATCTTCGCATCGAGGACGGCCGGATTGCGGCGTTCGATGTGTCGGACACCGAAGGCGAAACGGTGCTGGACGCGGAGGGCCTTATCGTGGCTCCCGGGCTCATCGATCTGCAAGTCGAATTGCGCGAGCCGGGACTGGAAGAGGACGAGACGATTGAGACCGGCACGGCGGCGGCCATCGCCGGGGGCTTCACCTCCATCGCCTGCATGCCGAACACCGATCCGCCGATTGACACGCAGGCAAGCGTCGAGTTTGTCCGCCAGAAAGCAGCACGGGCGCGGAATTGCAACGTCTTCGTTGTCGCGTGTGTCAGCCGCAATCGGGAAGGCAAGGAACTGGCTGAACTCGGTTCGCTGGTGGAAGCGGGGGCGGTCGGTTTCAGTGATGCGAATCGCCCCATCCAAAACGCCGAACTGTTGCGGCGGGCGCTCGAATATTGCTTGATGTTCAATAAGCCGATCTTCAGCCACCCCGAAGTGGCCGAATTAACGCACGGCGGAATCATGCACGAAGGGATGACCTCCCTGGTGCTCGGTTTGACTGGCATGCCGACCGCCGCCGAAGATCTGGGAATCGGCCGCGATTTAAGGCTGGCAGAATCGACGGGCGGACGGATGCACCTGATGGACATTTCCAGCGCCGGCGGCGTGGAACTGATCCGCCGGGCCAAGTCGCGTGGCCTTCCGGTCACGGCCTCGGTGTGCGTGCCCAATCTCATATTTACCGACGAGCGGCTGCGAACCTTCGACTCGAATTACAAGGTCAACCCGCCCCTTCGATCCGCAGACCACGTGGAAGCCTGCATCGCCGGCCTGGTCGACGACACGATCGATGCCATCGCCAGCGGACATTCGCCCAGGGCACTCGAGAAAAAAATGCGGGAACTCGATCAAGCTCCGTTCGGCATGAGCAGCCTCGAAACGACCCTGGGAATGGTCGTCACCCGATTGGTGGAACCCGGTCTGCTGACGTGGTCGCAAGCGATTGCGAAACTGTCCACCAATCCCGCCCGGATCCTGGGACTCGATAAGTCCCCGGGCAAGAAAGGCACGCTGCAAATTGGTGCCGATGCCGACATCGTGGTGATCGACCCGCAGGCGAATTGGATCGTGGACACCCAGCGATTTCGCTCACGGAGTTCCAACACCCCGCTGCGAGGCAGCCAACTGAAGGGCCGCGTCCAGCACGTATTGGTCGGCGGCGAAATGAAGCTCTAGCGTCGCTGTGCGATTCGCCGCTCAATCAAACATATCGCGGTGGATCAGCACCACGATGAATGCCACGATCGCAATCGGCCACGCCAGCACGATCATGCACGGGTGCGTGGGAACCAGTCCGCAAACGGCACCAGCCAGTGCCAGCCATCGCGTTCGGCGGCGAGCCAACTGGATTCCGCCTATCGTTGCCAAGAGCGAAGCCAGTGCCGCAAACGATGCGTACAGGCCCAAGATCACGAGCACGGCCGATTTCATTTGCTCCCGATTGATGTTCGGATCGGTGCTCGCCTGGTCGGTTGCATTCTCGAGTGCTTCCTGGCCGGCCGGCGTGTTAAAAAACCAGACCTCAGCGGCCAACGTCCCTAACCCCAGAATCCCGCTGAGCGCCAGAAAAAACCCCGCGATGACAAACAAAGCTGGGTTGATAGGTCGACGTCGCACGCTCGCGTGAGGAACAGTTCCTGCCTGAGGCCAACGACTTGGCATCATCGAAGGGCCGTCGTTGCCGGCGTAATTGTTGCCGGCGTGATAGTTCCCGGCATGATGTTGCCCCGTGTTGTCGTTTCCCGCGTTGCCCGGTCGCTCGGAGCTGGAAGCGAATCTTGGTGCGATGGGGGATGGGGCACCAGCAGAGGTGACGTCAGATGTTCCCGTGGCCAAGCCCGGCGTCGCGCTATCCAGGACGTTCGGGGACTCGATGATCGGCGAGGCCGGAACGACGAGCGGCGCCGGGGTGGGAATCGTCATCTGGCCGTCGCAGTACGGACATTTTGCCAACCGCCCCCAGGTTCCCTCGGGAACCGAGATTTTCTTGCCGCAATGGCTGCAAGAGAATTCAAACGCCATGTGCATCGCACCCCGGGGCTAACGATCGAAATCCGCCGTGACGAGGCCTTACATTGACGCACACCTACTGAGCCGTCAAGGGTTGGCACCGGTGGCTTGGTGAGACACGGACATGAAAAGCGATTCGCCAAGAGACGTGACCAGCCAAAGCGATCGTGCAGGGCGAGCTCACGGGTAAAGGCGTTCAAGGCATCGGATGCGCGAGCAGTTGCGTGACTCGCGATTTGAATTCCGCTTCGCCAACCAGCACGGCGAGTTGCACTTCGAGTGCCGCGATCATGATTTCACCCGGGCTGATCACCGCGTGAAGCTTCACGAAATCTTTCATGGTGCAAACGAGTGCGTCGGCGTGGTTCCGTTGGCGGGCCCACTGTTGCAGCGATTCGAGATCGCGGGCCGAATAAGCGTGATGGTCGGGAAATTCTCGCAAGCCCACCACGTCGCAGCCGCATTGCTGCAGCGATTTCGCAAACGCCTGCGGATTGCCGATTCCACAAAATGCGGCAACGCGTTTTGATGCGAACTGCGACAACGGATGACGGCCTCCGTCGAGGCTCCGCCAACCGACAGGGCGATGCGCCAGTTCACACCAAAGCGATCCGGGCGACAGGCTTCGGACTCGCGATCGAATCTGCTCGCGCTGCGATGCTTCCACCTGATCCGCACGACTCAATGCCACGACATGGGCTCGCGCGAGCCCTTCAACCGATTCGCGGAGGAATCCGCGGGGAAGCAGATGCTCATGGCCGAACGGGCAGAGGGCATCGAGCAGCACGATATCGAGATCGCGGGCCAGAAATCGATGCTGGAATCCATCATCCAGCACGATGCAGTTCGCAGCCGACTCGTCGATCGCTTGCATCGCGCCTTGATAGCGACGCGGATTGCGAACCTGCGGAACGTCCGGCAACGCGTCGGCCAGTTCCATCGCTTCATCGTTCATGCCGTAGCGACCGCCGTAGCCACGACTGACGATTGCGGGCCTACCTCCCGCCTGCAGAAGCACTTCGCAAATCCAGCGGACCAGCGGAGTTTTGCCGGTGCCGCCCGTGGTGAGATTGCCGACACTCACCACCGGAACCGGTACGCGATGGGCCAACGTGGTATCGCGATCGAAACGGCGGTTGCGGCGAGCGACCGCCATCGCGTACGGAAATTCCGCCATTCGCAGCAGAGCACGAATGAGGCCCCACGGCCAACTGCTCCGCCGGCCGCTAAGTACCGCATCAAAGGCACCAGGGGTCACCACCTGGACTCACGCGAGGCGCTGACAGATCGCGTCGGCCATTTCCCGCGTTCCGACCGCCGTCGGATCGTTGCGATCCGGCTTCATGTCGTAGGTCACCGACTTGCCTTCGGCAATCACCGACGACACGGCGTGTTCCAAACGTGCTGCCGCATCGGTTTCCCCCAGATGCTTCAACATCAGCATTCCCGAGAGGATGAGGGCTGTCGGATTGACCTTGTTCATGCCCTTATACTTGGGAGCACTGCCGTGCGTGGCCTCAAACACCGCGCCGTTCGGTCCGATGTTGGCACCCGGAGCCACCCCCAATCCGCCGACCAGCCCCGCCGCGAGATCGCTTAAGATGTCGCCATACAAATTCGGCAACACGAGCACATCATACGCCTCCGGCGTTTGCACCAACTGCATGCACATGTTGTCGACGATGCGATCGTCGAACTGGATGTCAGAAAACTCCTTGGCCACCCGCTGCGCCGTGGCCAAGTACAGGCCATCGGTGTGCTTCATGATGTTCGCTTTATGAACTGCCGTTACCTTCTTGCGGCCGTTCTTGCGAGCATATTCGAAGGCGCACCGCACGATGCGTTCCGACCCCGATACGCTCATCGGCTTGATCGAAACGCCGGTCTCGCTGCCCTTCGTCTTGATCTTCTTGTCCGAAGGCAACTTATTAATGAACTCGATTAACTCGCCCGTTTCCGGCTTCCCCATTTCGAATTCAACGCCCGCGTAAAGATCCTCCGTGTTCTCGCGGACGATCACCAAGTCGATCCCAAGCTTACTGAAATAGGTTCGCACGCCTGGATAGGTCTTGCAGGGTCGAATACAGGAGAACAGCCCCAGTTCCTGGCGGAGATGCACGTTGATGCTGCGAAAACCGGTTCCGACCGGCGTCGTGATCGGGGCCTTCAGTGCACATCGCGTGCGTCGAACACTGGCCATCACGCTGTCGGGTAACGGAGTGCCCGTACGAGCCATGACATCCACCCCCGCTTCCTGAACATCCCAATGGATTTTCACGCCGGTGGCATCGATGCATTTCCGTGCGGCCTCAGCCAACTCCGGCCCTGTGCCATCCCCGGTTATCAACGTTACGTCGTATGCCATCGTCCTTCTCCCTTCGTCACAACCAGCATCGGACACAACCGGCTGGTTATGATCGACACGGTGCCACGGCCGTGAAATTCAAGAATTGGGTTCTACGAGAAAGCGCGAGAAGCTATCACACTCGCAGGGCAGGGTCAACGACCTCGTGCCGAGCATGTAAGCCAAGGGGCGGGAGCCGCATCAAGCCGGCAGGGTTCCGCCCCGCACCACATGGCACCAAAGTCAGCTACAGCGTCGGGCCTATCCGCTACAGCGTCGGGCCTATCAGCTAGAGCGTCGGGCCAATTGGCCAGGGAACGAACTCCTCGTCCCCGATGCCATACTGCTCGCTCTTCGTTTTCTTCCCGCTGGCCACAGCGAGGATCTCTTCGAAGATTTCGGCGCCGACCTCCTGCACCGAGCGGCCGTTGAGAATCTCGCCGGCGTTGAGGTCCATATCGTCGATCATCCGCTCGTACATCGGCGTGTTCGAAGCGACTTTGATCGACGGAGTCGGCTTGCAACCGAAACAACTTCCGCGTCCGGTGGTGAACACCACTACGTTGGCACCGCCGGCGACAATGCCGGTCACACTGACCGGATCAAAGCCGGGTGTATCCATCACGACAAAGCCCTTGGCCGTAACCTGCTCGGCGTACTGGTAGACCTCGACCATCTTCGAGCGTCCCGCCTTGGCGACAGCACCCAGCGACTTCTCGGCGATCGTCGTCAATCCGCCCTCTTTGTTTCCCACAGACGGATTGTTGTTGATCTCGGCACCGAACGTGCGCGTATACCACAGCCACCAATCGATGCGTTCGAGCAATTTGTCTGCGACCTGCTTCGAAACGGCACGGCGCGTGAGCAGATGCTCCGCGCCATAAATCTCCGTGGTCTCGCCCAGGATGGAGCAGCCGCCGCAGGCCACCAGCATGTCGGAGGCGACGCCGAGTGCCGGGTTGCAGGTGACGCCCGAGTTGCCATCGGAACCGCCGCAGTTCGTGCCGAGCACAATTTCGCTGGCGGGAATGGTGACGCGACGCACATCATTCACGCGTGGCAGCAGTTCCCCGATTTTGGCGATGGCCGCATCCACCGTCTTCCGCGTGCCCCCCATGTCTTGCATCGAGAACACCGGCGGCCCCTGGGTCGTGCCGCCTCCGATTTGCACGAGGTTCTGCTCCTTCATGAAGTGGCCCATCGCACCTTGCTCGCAGCCCAATCCGACGAGCAAATAACCGCCGATGTTGGGATGCTTCGCCATGCCGCCCATGACGCGGTTCAGCACCTGATGATGGAGACCGCCGAACTGCATCCCGCAACCGCTTTCGTGCGTCAGCGCGATCACGCCATCGACATTTGGAAATTCGCGCAGCAACCCCGCATCGAAACGCTGGGTCGCATACTTGGCGACGGTCGCGGAACAATTCACCGTCGAGATCACTGCCAGATAGTTGCGGGTCCCGGCGCGACCATCCGCTCGCCGATATCCCTGAAACGTCCGATTCGTGACCGGATCGGGATCGGCTGGAATCTCCGTGGCACTCGCCGGATCCCGCACAAAATCGCCGCTCACCAGATTGTGCGAGTGCACCCATTCGCCGGGTTCCACCGCCTGCGAAGTAAAACCGATCGTTTGACCGTACTTGAAAATCCGCTCGTCCCGCCCCACGCGACGGATCGCAATCTTGTGACCGATCCGGATGGCTTCGGCAAGCCGCACGGTCTGTCCCGCCACCTGAAGCTCCGTACCGCGATCAAGATTCCTCGCGGCAACGCACACATTGTCGGCCGGATGGAGGTGAACCACGTCGATCGAACGCGACGCTCCCGCTACGCTGGCTGCCATAACCTGTCGTTTTCCTTCCTGATCGTTGCGAATGTCTAAACGGCTATCCAAAGTTTGGCCCGTATCCAAGTCAGGCCCGTATCGAATTCCCAAGCGAAGCTGCACGAGGTCGGGCCCCATCAGCGACACCCCAACTTCCGGGCAGGATTCCCGCAGAAATCCATGCCAAATGCAGGACCGCCTGATCCGCCCTGAGCATACCGGATCCGCCCTGAGCCGTCTCCTTCTGCCGGTAGGCTGGCACCC